>JAFDXB010000004.1 GCA_018268175.1 Bacteroidota bacterium
ATTAAAAAATATGGTAATGCAGAATCGCTAAATGCTGCAATTGCTACTTCAGTTTTTTTGTTTTCACTTACCTGAATTGAATTGCTTTTATTATAGCAACACGTTTTATGATCAGCGTTGGAATTATAAGTGTAATAAAACAGGTAAATATTGTAATCAAATCAATTACAAAAACCTGCCACCATATTACATCTGCTTTAGCGGTTCGCATGAAATAGGCTTCTTCATTGAGTTTGATAAAACCTGTTGCATTTTGTAGATAGCATATTGCAAGGCCGGCCACGGTTCCTATTATTATTCCTGAAATAGCAATGAAGGTTGTATTATAAAGAAAAATTTTCTGTATTTGAAATGCCGGGCTTCCAAGAGATTTTAATACTCCTATCATTCTTGTTCTTTCCAATACTAAAATTATAAGGCAGGTAATAAGGTTTACAACAGCTACTATCAGCATAATAATAATAAGTATATTCTTTATCTGCCCTTGCAGATTAAGCCAATCAAAAATATTAGGAAAGATTTCTTTTATTGTTTTACTGTACCATTGTTGAGGGAGAGAATTATAAATATTGGAATTAACTTCATCCATTTTTTTGTAATTCTTCAACAGCAATTCATAGCCGCCGATTTCATCTTCATCCCATTGATTCAGGCGGCGGATTAATCTTATATCGCACAATGCAAAATTTTTATCATACTCTTCAATCCCTGTTTTAAATAGTCCTGTTACAACAAGTTTGCGTGCAGTTTTTGAACCATCTTCCCGGAAAAAATATACGAGCAAAGTGTCGCCGGGCTTTAATTGCAAACGATTGGCCGTGTAAGTACTAATATTTATTTCAGAACTATAGGAATCTTTAGGATATGAAAACCATTTGCCTGAAACCAAAAAAGGTTGAAATCTTTTTACATTAAAACCTTCTTCAAAACCTTTTAGGAGAACGCTTTCTATTCCGGTTTCATATTTAAGTATTGCACTTTTAGATGCATACATATCAACGGATTCGGCCTCCGGCAATGATGATAGGAATTTTTCTATATTAATATCCCTTTTAAATGGAGATTCTTCAGCAATGCTTATGCGGTCATCAATATTTTTTGTAACACGAATATGTCCCCAAAAACTAAATACCTTGTTGCTTATCACATTTTGAAAACCATTTACAAAACTTAAAGCTACAATCATTACAGCCACACTTAATGCTGTTGCTGCAATTGCCAGCCTAATAATAAACCGGCTGAGCGCATGTTTTTTAACAGTTGCAATTCTTTTTGCTATAAACCAGCTTAAATTCAACTCGAAAATTTTGGTATCTTTCAAAAATAATAATAAGCATTTAAATGAAATTTAAAACTCTCTTGTTTGTTTTGTTTCTTATCAATTTTAAAAGTTTTGGCCAAATAAGAGACAGTGTTTATAATAGTTCAATATATACTGTTCAGCTTACAATGGCATCAAGCCAATTATCTTTACCTGTTTATAATTTGAACAGCGGCGACCGGCTTTTATTGGGTTTCGATGATATGGATGCCGATGTGAAAAGCTACTATTACACTTATCAATTATGCGATTATAACTGGAATCCGGTAAATCTTAATCAATTTGATTATATTAAAGGCTTTAATCAAAACCGTATTTCGAATTATAGATTTTCCTCACTGGCCTTAACGCGCTACACACATTACCAAGTTATTCTTCCTGAAAGAAATAGTGTTCCCACAAAATCAGGAAATTATATTTTAAAAGTTTTCCTTGATGGTGATATAAGTAAACTTGTATTTACAAAGCGTATGCTTGTTGCCGACCAGAAGGCTTCTGTTGCAGCACAGGTTGTACAGCCATTCACACCATCTTTATACAGTACTCATCAGCGCGTAAAATTTTCAGTGGTTTTAAAAGATTTAAACAGTTTCAGTGCAGCGCAGCAAGTTAAAGTTGTCATTCTTCAAAATAACAGATGGGATAATATGGAAAAGGATATTGTGCCAACTTTTGTCAGAGGTAATTCTCTTGAATATAATTCAGAAAATGTTGGAGTATTTCCCGGTGGTAAAGAATGGCGTTGGGTTGATATTCGTAGCCTGCGGCTTCAAAGCGACCGGATTGATTCGGGTAAATATGAAAAAAATAAAACAGAATTATTCATGAAAACCGACGTGGACCGGAATACGCACAGGTATTTTTATTTCGCTGATTTCAGCGGAGGTTACAATATAGAAACTTATGAAAGCATAAACCCTCAATGGCAAGGCGATTATGCCACAATATACTTCTCTCTTGAAGGACAGGCAGGGCTTCCATATACAAATAAGGATGTTTATCTGGCCGGGAAATTCACTGACTTCAGCCTAAGCGAAAAATGGAAAATGAAATTTAATAATTCAACAGGTAAATACGAGAATAATGCTTTTATGAAACAAGGTTATTATAATTATGAATATATAACTGTAGATAAAAGCACCGGTGCCAAAGGCGATTTGGAAGGCAACTATTGGGAAACCCAGAATCAATATACAATTCTTGTTTATTATAAATCATTTACTGATAGGAATGATCAGTTGATAGGTATATCGCAAATAAATTCGAGAACTGATAAGCCCGGATTTTCATTTTAATTTCTGTTTAAAAATTATCTGCTGTATATTTGCACCGGCAAGTCTTATACGGCCAGCTCCTGCTGAACTCCCCCAGGACCGGAAGGTAGCAAGGGTAGGTGGTTGAGCGGTGCGATATAAGTAACTTGCCATTTTTAATTTAATAAAACTGAATCTGCAAAACATGAAATTTTTTATTGATACCGCAAATCTTTCTCAAATAAAAGAAGCTAATGAATTGGGAATTCTTGATGGCGTAACAACCAATCCTTCGCTTATGGCAAAAGAAGGTATTAAAGGGCATGAAGCAGTTATGAACCATTACCTTACTATTTGTGAAATGGTTGATGGTGATATTAGTGCTGAAGTGGTATCAACAGATTTTAATGGTATAGTAGAAGAAGGGAAAAAGCTTGCAGCAATTCATGAAAACATTGTTGTTAAAGTTCCAATGATAAAGGATGGTATCAAGGCAATAAAATGGTTTTCAGAAAATGGAATTAAAACAAACTGTACTTTGGTTTTTTCCGCCGGCCAGGCCATTCTTGCTGCTAAAGCAGGTGCCTCTTATGTATCTCCTTTTATCGGCAGATTAGATGATACAGGTTGGGACGGCCTTGAACTTATTCATCAAATGCGCCAGATTTTTTCTCTGCAGAATTACAGTACTGAAATATTGGCTGCTTCTATAAGAAACCCTAATCATATTATTAAATGTGCAGAAGCCGGCGCTGACGTTTGTACTTGCCCGTTAGACTCTATTCTTGGATTGCTTAAACATCCTCTTACAGATATTGGCCTTCAAAAGTTTTTAGAAGACGCTAAAAAGTTTGCTTAAGCTTTTTTAGTTTTCCTTTTAATTATTTCACTTTCGGTTGGAAGGGGAGTTGTGTCTTCATGCTTTTTTATATAAATATCAAACCGGCATTTTAAGGCCGGATTTTGTTTTAAAAACACTTCTATTGTTACTTTTTCTTTTTTATAATCGGGGGCAATGAAAAGGCTGTTTCCAAAAAAATCGCCATCGGAAGATTTAAATACAAGCTGAGTAGTATCTAAAGGAATAAACAATTCTTTATCTGTAACTCCAACAATATTTATATAATTGTAAGTGCCTTTCTTCAGGCTGTCGGTGTAAAGATTTACAAAAATGCTGTCTATTTTCTGAGCATTTGTTTTCTGTAAAGTAAAAATCAAAAGGGCAGTTATAAAATACTTCATTCAATATTAAATGTTTAATTGTAAACCATTACCACAGAGTTTACATTTTCATTTTTATTAAGTTCGTTTAAAATAAACAATCCGGCATCGCCTGCTTTAACATCTAAACTATTTTGTGCTTCAATAAACTCAGTCGAACTTTTGTAGAGGCCGGTTACTTCTTCATCTTTTACAGAAGGCAATGCAATATATGTCCATTGAAGTTTTGATTCTTTTAGCAATTGCATTACTGTAAGGTCTTCTCTTGCCTGATCAAAACTTTCCTTAGGAAAATCAGGGTTTTCCATCAACATTTTTCCTGAACTGTCGCTCAAAATGGCAGTACTTCCTACATAAATTAATCTGCTTTTTCCGGCTTTGTGCATTTGTTTAAGAATGTTTTTTATTCCCAGTGAACGAGATTTATCGAATTCATCAGTAGGAGGATTTATTACAACTATTACAGCATCCGAATCTTTCAAAGCATTATAAACCTGGTCCTCATCAAAGAGAGTTCCCTGCAATAAATGAATATTTTCCAGGCGTTGAAGCCCGGATGTAAAAACATTTCTGCCAAAGGCATATACTTCATTATTTAGAGCGATTGCTTCCCTTACAATGTATTTACCCAAAATGTCGGTAGCTCCAAAAACTGTAATCTTCATAATAATATGATATTTGCGATATTAAATGATTTATCAACTTTATGGATAGTGTAAACAAATTTTTAACCAAAGTTTTGTTAGTAGATAATTATGATTCATTTACTTATAACCTTAAACATCTTTTGGAAATAAACGGTGCAGATGTTTCTGTAATTAAAAATGACGAAGTTAAAATTGAAAATATTAAAAATTTTGACAGGATAGTTTTTTCTCCGGGGCCCGGCCTTCCGGCGGAAGCCGGGAAAATGAATGAAATAATTGAGAAATTTTATAAAAGCAAACCGATGCTGGGCGTGTGTTTAGGGCATCAGGCAATTGGAAGTTTTTTTGGTGGCAAACTCTTAAACCTTAATAATATTTATCACGGTGTAGAATCTGAAATAATTCATTACAATGATAATTTGTTTTGCAATATTGACAATTGTTTTATTGCCGGAAGATATCATTCATGGATCATCAACAATTCGGATTTTCCTGAAGAACTTGAAATTTTGGCAGTTGATAAGGAACAAAATATAATGGCGTTAAAACATAAAATTTTCCCGGCTTATGGAATTCAATTCCATCCTGAAAGTATAATGACCCCGGCCGGCAGTGAAATTATTTATAACTGGTTAAGATTGGAATTGTAAATTGTGCCAAAATTGCTCAGATGAATTTAAAAGTTAGTGGTGCAGGGAATTTAAAACAATTAAAACAACTTGATAAATTACAGGTGGATTTTGCAGGCCTTATTTTTGAAAATTCCGGAATGGAGGGTTCTGATTTAAATTCTCAAAATATTGAAGATTCTGATTTTGATATAAAACTCGTGGGCGAATTTTTAAATGCTGATTATGATGATATAATGGAAGCAGTGGAAAATTTTAATCTTAGTATTGTTCAATTAAATGGAGATGAATCACCGTTTTTATGTGAAAAGATTGCAGGTGAAATTGAGGTTATAAAAACTATAAGAATTGAATCTGATAAACCTGTAGATTATAAATTAGCAGATTATGATGAGCCTTGCGATTATTATCTTTTTGAACCGGCTCCCAATCTTTCAGATTTTTCATTAAAGGTTTTTAAGAAAAGTAAAATCGAAAAACCTTTTTTTATAAGCGGCAAATTTGTAACTGCCAATCTAAAAGAAATTCTTTCTTTTTCTCATCCAGATTTCCTTGGTATAAATTTATCCGCCGACGGCGGCGAAAGCCCTTCAATTAACAATTTGCCTAAACTGTTGGAATTCATAGCCTCTTTTAGAGGAAAACGTTAATAATTCAGCAGTAAGATAGCTACCATTGAAAATTTCATATCAAAAGATATAAATTGCATCAAATTTTATTTTGATGAGGCATTTTAAATCGTTTCTTTTTGTATGCGTTGCTTTACTCTTCGGCGCTATTAGCTTTGCTCAAACTAAAGGTTATATAATTTCAGGAAGTATTAGTGGAGTTGAAAATGGAGCTTCGGTTGATCTTTTAAACGGGAACTCAGGGCAGCCTGAAAATTCAACTGTAATAAAAGATGGAAAATTTACTTTAAAAGGCAGTGTTGATTTTCCCGATTTTAAACTGATAACAATAAATAAACAGCCTCGGTATCTTCAAATATTTTTAGATAACAGCAATATTTCAATAAAAGGTAGGATTGATTCTCTTGAATCGGCTGATATTGCAGGCTCCCCATCTCACGAAGATTTTAAAAAATTTTTAGGCGTTATAAAACCTTATGAAAATTATTTTGTTCCAAATGGAGGTGGCGATGAGCAAGGCAAACAAAAAGCTATTAATGAACTTATAAATTATGTAAAACAAAATCCTAATTCTTATGTTGCTCCAATAGCACTTTTCAGGTCTTTTCAATTATCTGAAAATAACAAGCAATTAGAGGAATTGTTTAGCTCATTAAACTCAAAAATACAAGAATCACCTGTTGGTAAATATATTGCTTATCAGATTCAGGAATCAAAAATGAATCAGATAGGAACTGTTTTAGATGACTTTTCTCAAGATGATCCTTCGGGAAAGCCAATAAAACTTTCATCGTTTCGCGGAAAATATGTTTTGGTAGATTTTTGGGCAAGTTGGTGCGGCCCTTGCAGGCAGGAAAATCCTAATATTGTAAACCTGTATAATAAATACAAAGGCAAGAACTTTGAAGTTTTCGGAGTTTCATTAGATAAATCTAAAGAACCGTGGCTTGAAGCAATCAAAAAAGATCAATTAACATGGCCACATGTCAGCGATCTAAAAGGCTGGGCAAATGAGGTTGCTCAAAAATTCAGGATTACTTCAATTCCACAGAACTTTTTACTTGATCCAAACGGAGTTATTATTGCCAAAAATTTAAGAGGCGAAGACCTTGCAGTAAAACTGTCTCAGATTCTCAAATAATCAATTGCCTTTTATACATCTGAACTGTATTTTCAAGTCCAAGATATATTGCATCGCAAATAAGGGCATGGCCGATTGAAACTTCAAGCAGCCCGGGAATATGCTTTGAAAAATATGCAAGATTGTTAAGGTCAAGATCGTGTCCGGCGTTTATTCCAAGAGAAAGTTCATTTGCTTTATTAGCTGCGTTTATATAAGGAGCAATGGCATTATCACGTGCTCCATTTGCATACATTTTCGCATAATTTTCTGTGTATAATTCTATTCTGTCTGTGCCGCAAATTGCTGCACCTTCAATCATTACGGGGTCCGGATCAACAAATATTGACACCCTAATTCCTGCATCTTTAAAAACTTTTATAATTGATCTGAGAAAATTTTCTTCTTTATAAGTATCCCAACCATGGTTGGAAGTTATTTGTCCCGGGCTATCAGGAACTAAAGTAACCTGGTCAGGTTTATTTGAAAGAACGAGCTCAACAAATTTTTCTTCTTTCGGGTTTCCCTCTATATTGAATTCAGTAGTAATTATTTTTTTAAGTTCAGCAATATCGCTATAGCGGATATGCCGTTCGTCGGGCCTTGGATGCACAGTGATACCATCGGCGCCAAACCTCTCAATGTCGGCAGCTGCTTTAAAAATGTCGGGATTATTGTGGCCTCTTGCATTACGAAGTGTAGCAAGTTTATTTATGTTAACTGAAAGTTTTGTCATGTTGTAAAGGTCTAAAAAAAAATCCGGCAATAAAAAAAGCCTTGCTAAATGATGCAAGGCCTTTTTTTAAGTTTTGGTTACTATTTATATTTAAAAGCGAATATTTTTAGTATCTGTACATTTCAGCTTTATAAGGGCCTTCTTTTGAAATGCCAAGATATTCAGCCTGAACATTTGTAAGAACATCAAGCTCAACGCCTATTTTTGAAAGATGAAGCCTTGCAACTTTCTCATCAAGATGTTTTGGAAGAACATAAACTTTGTTCTCGTATTTATCAGTGTTTGTCCAAAGTTCAATCTGAGCAAGAGTTTGGTTAGTGAATGAGTTGCTCATTACAAAACTAGGGTGTCCTGTTGCGCAACCGAGATTAACCAATCTGCCTTCGGCAAGAACAATTATATCTTTTCCGTCAACATTGTAAAGGTCAACCTGCGGTTTGATTGTATTTTTTGTGTTGCCATAATTTTTATTCAACCATGCCATATCAATTTCAATATCAAAGTGGCCGATGTTACAAACGATAGCTTTATCTTTCATAAGTTTAAAGTGTTCGCCTGTAATAAGGTCTCTGCAACCTGAAGCAGTAACAATAATGTCAGCTTCTTTAACAGCATCTATCATTTTTTTAACTTCAAAACCATCCATTGCAGCCTGCAAAGCACAGATAGGGTCAATTTCAGTTACAATAACTCTTGCACCCGCACCTCTTAAACTTTCAGCAGATCCTTTACCAACATCCCCGTAACCACCTACCACAGCAACTTTTCCTGCCATCATTACATCAGTAGCGCGGCGGATAGAATCTACAAGAGATTCTTTGCAACCATATTTGTTGTCGAATTTAGATTTCGTAACTGAATCGTTCACATTAATTGCAGGAATAGGAAGAGTGCCTTTTGCCATTCTTTCATATAAGCGGTGAACACCGGTAGTGGTTTCTTCGCTAAGGCCTTTAATGTTTTTTATTAATTCAGGATATTTATCAAATACCATATTGGTAAGATCTCCACCATCATCAAGTATCATGTTCAACGGCTTATCCTCTGAACCAAAGAAAAGCGTTTGTTCAATGCACCAGTCTGCTTCTTCCTGAGTTTGTCCTTTCCATGCAAAAACTCCGATACCTGCCTCAGCAATTGCTGCCGCTGCCTGATCTTGAGTTGAGAAAATATTGCAACTGCTCCATCTAACTTCAGCACCAAGTGCAACTAAAGTTTCAATAAGAACCGCTGTTTGAATTGTCATGTGAAGGCATCCTGCTATACGAGCGCCTTTAAGCGGCTGAGATGCAGCATACTCTGCACGAATTGCCATAAGGCCCGGCATTTCAGCTTCAGCAAGGCGAATCTCCTTACGTCCCCATGAAGCAAGGCTGATATCCTTTACTTTATGTTTCAATGAAAAATCAATTGAATTTGTAGTTGTTGACATATTAAAATTTTTATGGCGCAAAATTACAAAAAGTAGTAAAAAATACTAATACTAAAATGAGATTTAGAATAAAACCCAAAAATTTTGTTATTTTGTAGAAAAAATGTCAATTTATATGGCTGTTTCAGATAAAAACGAAACTCTTTTTCTTCCGGATGAAAAGGATATTTCTATTTTAAAACTTTTGCAGGAAAATGCCCGTCTTACAATTAAAGAAATTTCTGAAAAAGTTCATTTAAGTACAACCCCGGTTCATGAACGGATTAAACGCATGGAAAATTCAGGAATCATTAAACAATATGTTACACTTGTTGATCCGGCCAAAATAAATAAAACTCTTACCGTAATTTGTTATGTTTCCTTAAAGGAACACAATAAAAAGTCAGGCAGCAATTTTATAAATTTTATTAATGGTCTTAATGAAATAACTGAGTGTTATAATATCTCAGGTGAATTTGATTTTATGCTAAAAGTTATTTGCAAAGACATGAATGAATATTACAACTTTCATGTAAATAAATTAAGCCAGTTTGAAAATATTGGAAATGTTCACAGCACTTTTGTAATGGGAGTAATAAAACAAACCCACAAGCTTGTTTGGTAACTAAAAATTACGAAATGAAATTACTTTTGTGGGGTTCATTTCCGCATAGCGGAAGATATTATTGCGGATAAAATCATTATCACTGTATGGTTCAAGTTTATCTTTAAGAATATTTAATTCATCAGGGAATTCATTTTCAATATAACCCATACCAAAGAAACATCCACGTTCTATAAGCAAACAAAAAGTTTTTTCTTCCTTTGTTTTTTCAATTACGGCATAAGTAGGCAGTTGTTCATTCAATGCGTTTATAGCAGCGTTTATTTTTGCATTATGATTTTCCGGCTCCTCATTTTCATTTACATTTTCTTTCTCAAGAAAGCACAGATAAGGGTTTAAATTAAATTGCAGTGATATTTTTCTTAGCATAACCATTCCTTCTTTTAGCATATTAAAACGGTATAATGCCGGCAGATGATTTCTTTTTTTATCAATTGCTAACCTTTGATAACCTACGTTATCAGTAAAAGTGTAAAGCCCAAACCTAGTTTCCGCCTGCTTTTGGCTATAATTAAATTTCGGCCAGAGCCTTTTGATTTCTGTACTTTCCAGCACAAGAGCATGAAGTTCGGTTGAACATGTTTGAAATGTTACTGAAAAAATATGAATAATGAACTGTTGCCTTTTCATCCCTTCATCGGTTCCGGTAAAATGGCTTTTTACTCTTTTTTTAATATTGACAGCTTTTCCTACATAAATAACTTTTCCCTTTTTATCGTTAAAATAATAAACTCCCGGGCTTTCCGGTAATAATTCTATCTGTTGTTTATCAAGGTTGGGAGGCAGCCATTGCTCTGAAGAATTTCTTTTAAGCATGGTAGAAATATGATTAAGTCCTCCTTGCTTAATTATAAGATTTAAAAGTTCTACGGTAGCACGTGCATCGCCGCCGGCGCGGTGCCTGTCTTCAATTTCAATTTTTAATGAAGAACAAAGTTTACCAAGCGAATAGGATGGAAGAGAAGGGAATGCTTTTCGGGCAAGCCTTACTGTACATAGTTTTTTTGAATTTAGATTATATCCGCATTTAGCAAGATGATGTTTTAAAAAAGTGTAATCGAAATTCACATTATGAGCAACAAAAACAACATCCTTAAGTAAATAAAATATTTCTTCAGCAACTTCTTCAAACAATGGAGCAGTAGCTGTCATTGCATTACTGATTCCTGTGAGCCCTGTTATGTAAGGTGGTATCGGGCAGTCGGGATTTATCAAAGTTTCGTAGGTATGATAAACTTTACTGCCATCATGCAGCAGTATTGCAATTTCAGTAATAAAACCTGTTGTTGCATTTCCACCCGTTGTTTCAATATCTACGATTGCATACACTTATTGTATATTTAATATTTGTTTTTTTAGAGACGCAAATTACTAAATTATTTAGTTGTTGCCAACCATAATTTTTGACACGTGTTTTTTGTACTTTTGCTGCCCTAATTATATATTGGTATTTATGGAGTTGAGTAAAAATTTTGAGCCGGGAGAGATTGAAATTAAGTGGACGGAAAAATGGAAAGAAAACGGGTATTTTAAAAGTATTCCTGATAATCGTCCGCCGTTTACGGTAGTTATTCCACCACCGAATGTTACGGGAGTATTGCACATGGGCCATACTTTAAATGAAACTGTTCAGGATATTTTGGTGAGGAAAGCCAGAATGAGCGGCTTTAATGCCTGCTGGGTTCCGGGAAGCGACCATGCTTCAATTGCAACAGAAGCTAAGGTAGTGGCCATGTTGAAAGAAAAAGGTATTGATAAAAATGATCTTTCACGCGAAGAGTTTTTAAAGTATGCTTTTGAGTGGAAAGAAAAATATGGAAATATTATCTATTCACAAATAGAAAAACTGGGTTGCAGTGTTGATTGGTCGAGGGTAACCTTTACAATGGATAAGCACTATTATGATGCTGTAATAAAAGTTTTTGTGGATCTCTATGAAAAGGATTTGATTTACCGTGGTGCAAGGATGATAAACTGGGATGTTGCCGCTAAAACTGCTCTAAGCGACGAGGAAGTTGAATATAAAGATGTGAACGGTAAACTTTATTATATAAAATATATGATAGAGAATCCGCAAGCAGGGGATGCTGAATATATAACAGTAGCAACACAGCGGCCGGAAACTATTATGGGTGATACTGCTGTTTGCGTTAACCCCGCTGATTCAAGATATTCAAGCCTTAAAGGAAAGAATGTTATTGTTCCTCTTATCAATAAACCGGTACCGGTAATTTTTGATGATTATGTTGATCCAACTTTCGGGACCGGAGCTTTAAAAGTTACACCTGCCCACGATATTAATGATTATAATCTTGGCTTGAAATATAATCTTGAAGTTATTGATACTCTTAATGAGGACGGCACTCTAAGCGAAGCTGCAACAATTTTTGTTGGAACAGAAAGGTTTAAAGCACGCCGTGAAATAGTAAAAAGACTTGAGGAAGAAAATCTGTTGTTAAAAGAAGAAAGTTACAGCACAAGATTAGGTTATAGCCAAAGAACGGGAGTGGTTGTAGAGCCGCGTATTAGTACACAGTGGTTTGTAAAAATGAGCGGCCTTGCTAAACCTGCCCTTGATGAAGTTGTTTCAGGGAATATTAAAATTCATCCGGGAGATAAATTTTTAGCAACTTATAAATACTGGCTTGAGAACGTAAAAGATTGGTGCATTAGCCGTCAGCTTTGGTGGGGACAGCAAATACCGGCTTGGTACGATGAGGCCGGAAATATGGTAGTAGCAAATGATTTGGAAGAAGCAAAGAAGAAATATTTTGAAAAGTTCGGTAAAAATTCACTGCTAACGCAGGATGAAGATGTGTTGGATACATGGTTTTCTTCATGGTTATGGCCGATGGAAGTTTTTAAAGGCATTAGTTCACCGGGAAATAATGAAGAGAAATACTATTATCCCTCATCTGTTTTGGTAACAGGGCAAGACATTATTTTTTTCTGGGTTGCGCGGATGATTATGGCCGGCATGGAATATAAGCATGAGAAGCCTTTCAGCGATGTTTACTTTACCGGAATGGTTAGGGATAAACAAGGACGTAAAATGAGCAAAAGTTTGGGAAACAGTCCCGACTTACTTGAGTTGATTAATAAATATGGGGCCGATGCGGTAAGGTTTGGGATAATGATTTCATCACCGGCAGGGAATGACCTTTTATTTGATGAGGCTTCTTTGGAGCAAGGCCGCAATTTTAATAATAAAATGTGGAATGCGCTCAAGCTAATAAATCTGTGGAAAGAAAAACAAAGTGATAAAACAGATTTATCTCAGCATGAATTTGCAACAAAATGGTTTGAAAGCAGGCTGCAGGAAGTGAGGGGCGAAGTTGATATTTTAATGCAGCAGTTCAGGTTAAGTGAAGCATTAAAAAAAGTATATTCTCTTATCTGGGATGATTTCTGCAGTTGGTTTTTAGAATGGATAAAACCGGCATTAGATGAAAAAATGCAACCTGCCTTATTGCAGAAAGTAGAAGAATATTTTTCTTCATTACTTCAAATTTTGCATCCATTTATGCCTTTCATCACAGAGGAAATTAACAGCCATATTTCAAAGAATAATACGCCTCTTTGTGTTATGCAATTTCCGGAAAATAAAAATCCGGAAAGTGAAATTTTAAATTCAGGAGAAACATTGAAGCAATTAATAACTGCTGTAAGAGATGTAAGAAATAAGCAACAACTAAAGCCAAAGGAACAAATAGAAATTTTTATCGAAGAGAAGGATTCTTCTTTTTATAAAGTTTTTTCAGATATATTAATAAAACAAGTAAATGCATCTTCGTTTAAAATTATTAATGAGAACACTACAGGTTGCGTTGATGTTGTTGCAGGTAAAAATCATTTGTATATAAATACCGGCAAGGATATAAATACCGAATCATCAGCGGCGTCTTTAACTGCCGAACTTGACCATTTGCGAAATTTTTTACAAAGCGTTAACCGTAAACTTGAGAATGAAAAATTTATGCAAAATGCAAAGCCTGAAGTTGTTGCCCTTGAGCAAAAGAAACGGAGCGATGCAACAGCCAGAATAGCGGTGATTGAAAATTTACTTAAGAATTAATTTTTAACAGATGCAGTTTTCATATTGTTGTAGATTCGCATCTAAATTTTATCTTATGAAAATAGCATCAACAATATTATTTTGTTTAATAACTGTTTGTTCATTTTCCCAAGCAAAAAAAACAAATTCTCCATATAAAGTACCACCGCTATATACAACAATAAATGGCTTAAACCACAAGGCTGTTATTACTCCGGCGCAAGCCAATATTTTAATAACAAAATTACCTGTGGTGAAAGACGATAAAAATAATGAGTATTCTATTTCATCATATATAGTAGCGTATTATAAGGTGGTAAACCGGGTGAATGAGGAAACAGGGAAAGTTGAAAAGGATAAGGATCTTGTTTCAAATAGATTTTTTCAATCTGCACCTGCGGAAATATTTACTGCACCATTGATAAATAATTTTCAAACGGGGGAGGAGATTTTTTATACAGATATAATTGTAAAAGATTCGAAAGGCAGGATAATGTATGCGCCTGATGTAAGAATTTTTATAAAGTAAAATTTTGATGTAATCCTTACCGGAAGGAGGTTTCATTTAATTGTAGAAGCAGTAAATTAATAGTTGACAAAAATTTATTTTAAAAAGTTTAAAAAATATTTTGTCAGAAATAATTACATGTTATCTTTGCCCTCCGGAAATAAAAAGGGAGCATAGCTCAGTTGGTTTAGAGCATCTGCCTTACAAGCAGAGGGTCCGCGGTTCGAGCCCGTGTGCTCCCACAAACAAACCTCAATCTTTGATTGGGGTTTTTGTTTTTTTAGCACCTCCATAGTTAATCTTTTATTTCAATACCCAAACAATTTTCTGCCGCCGGCAGATAATAAATTACTCGAAAAGGATTTTTTGCACCGGATAAATATTCACATTTTAAAATCATCCGAATTGATGAATAGTTTATAGCAATTTGTATAATTAGATGAAACCGATGCAGGAGGTATCACACCAATTAATTAAATATTTCCAATTAAATAAAGATTGCAATTTATGCAACAAATCAGTTTTTAAATTTCCTTTTTAATAGCCTCAAATGTTTTCTCCTGGCTCACATTCAAACCTTCCTTTTGAAATTTTAAAACACCATTTTTATCAAGAACAGAAATTATATTACTATGA
>JAFDXB010000050.1 GCA_018268175.1 Bacteroidota bacterium
CAAATTATCAACCTGAGTTTCTATTACATCCTGAAGTGACTGAGGCAGTTTTGAATAGAAATCGTAGCCTGTAGCAGCTTCAATATCGCGAACACTTACACGGTAAGCTTTCCAGTTACTTCCTGTTGAATTTTGATTAGGCATAAAAACCGAAATTACCCTTGTTGAAGAATTTATTCTCGAAAGGTCGTTTGAGCCGTTTGGCAACACAAGAATTGTCTTCCAAACGTAAGCAGGAACTGTAATTCTGCCGCCGGCAATATATTCTGCAAAACCGTTATTTCCTGTACCTCCTGTGCCATGAACCCCGGCAATAATATAAAGTTCGTTACCGGCCAAAACAAGGTTGCGGCAATATGTTTCCAGATTTGCCCAAGTTACCTGATTG
Source organism: Bacteroidota bacterium (assembly GCA_018268175.1). Classification (GTDB taxonomy): domain Bacteria; phylum Bacteroidota; class Bacteroidia; order Chitinophagales; family Chitinophagaceae; genus Ferruginibacter. The sequence continues at coordinate 389 of JAFDXB010000050.1, forward strand.
TTTGTTGGAGCCTGAGGAACAATGTTTGTCATTAAAAATGTTGATGAATTTGCGTCTGCTGTTGCGTTTCTGTCGGCTGAAGGGCACATGTGGCCACGGTCGAAACCCGATCCGCTATAACTGAAGTTATCGGCACGAAACCAACCTGTCGGTAAACTTTCATTTGCACGGAAATCATCAGCACGGGAAACGCTTCCTAAATCGGAGGGCATAACATGCCAGCTTACCCAATTTGGAGTTGCTTTTGTATCATTATAAGAAAGGCCGTAATATGTGGAATTCATCAGATAATTATCCGGATTGCTAACATCTGCAGTTGCATTGCTTGGGTTACCAAGAAACAAGCTTTCATTTTCACCATCCATAGTTGCAGGTGGAGTTACCGGAGGAACCACAGGCGGCACAACCGGTGGTGTGGTAGGTGCTACAGGTTCTTGTGGAATATCGGAATCAGATTTTTTACATCCTGTGCTTATTAGCATCAAACTTGCCATAAGCATTAGAAAAGCATTTTTCATATATTTATTTCAAAATTGTGAAGCGACAAATTTAAGTTTAAATAACCACTTTGGGGTATAAAAAATAAAAAAAAATCATATGGATTCAACATTAAATTTCGACAGCCAATGGCAAAAAATTGAGGAAAAGCTAAAATCAGAGGATATTCCTTTGCATTTTGAAGATTCACTTACTATAGGAACCAACTCAATATCTATTTTAGTGGAAGTAGATCCCGGAGGCGGTTTTGAAGGCGGATATGAGTTAACGTCCGTTACAGCGGCTGTTCCTGTACAATTTACCAGCATAAGCGCCGATATAAAAAACGATACCGATGAATTTACATTTTCAGTTCATGATGAAGGATTACTTGACAGAGTTGGGAAATTTTTTGGAATGCAGGATGTAAAAATGGGTGATGAAGATTTCGACAAAAACATAATTGTAAAAACAAATGACCCTGAAAGGACGAAGCAAATTTTTGAAGACCCGGAAGTAAGAAACGTATTTAAAGACCTTAAATATTTTTCTTTTCAAATTGAAAATGATTCCGACAATGTGAAAACACTTGAATTTTTAATGGATAAAGCAGTTGCAAATTCAGGTGAATTAAAAAAAATAGTTCATGCTTTTGTGAAAGTATATAACCGATTGATGCTTCAATGATTTTAGGTTACCTGTAAAATAACCAATGAATTCTTAGTGCTTCAGAGAATAAAAGTACTCTAACCACCAAGAACTCAAAGGTGATGACACCAAGGGGAAGAATTTATAAAATATCTGTTTTGTTTTTAAGATCCTATTTTATTATTCACTATCACAAGAATTTCTTTTTCTAATAACTCTGCTGATGAACATAATTCCTCTCCCTCTTTTAAAATTTTAATTACTTTCGGATGATCTTTTAAATCACCGGAATTTATTCTTACATTTAAAAAGGCTCCGAACACTGCCGCTTTTGCGCATAGCGCTCCCACTCCTGCATCTGAAACTGAATTTGGATTTCCACTTTCAGCTATTGTTTTTAACAAAGGCATTGCCTGAGTAGATAATTGCATCACCTTAAAAGGAACCTCAATAGCATTTAGAGTTGCAGATTCTAATTCATTTTTCCTTACCTCTTTTTCCTTTTCACTTGTTTTTGGCAATGCCATTGCGCTCATTATTTTATTGAATGCACTTGTGTCTTCATCCACCATTTTCAATAATTGTTTTCTTAATTCTTCACCTTTTTCTGCTAAATCACTAAATTCTTCCCAGCGTGCATCCCAGCCTTTTTTATGTGCAGACAAATTTGCTACCATTACTCCTAATGAAATTCCCAATGTTCCTAAGTATGCAGAAATACTTCCGCCCCCCGGCGCAGGGCTTTCACTCGCCGTTTCTTCAGAAAAATCTTTTAAAGTAGTGTTCACTAACCTTGAAGAATTTTTGTCCTCTAATAAATATTCAATTATTTTTTCATTAGGATTGAATGGAGCAAGATCATCAAGGCCTAAAGATTTTACTGCAATTTTTATAAGTTCTCTTTCGCTAACACCTGCAGACCGTTTTTGCTTTTTTAAAAAATATTTGCCGGCATCAGTCAGCGCTTTCAGCGGAATTAAGCCAACGAGTTCGCTACCTGTAACACGCATCCCTCTTTCGTTTGCTTTTTTACAAACTTCATCAAAAGCGATGTGTACAGGTGTGATATTAATATTGGTAAGATTCATTGAAATTTGAGCAATTCCATATTCTTCGATATACCAACCTATAGCTTTCACAGATTTTAAAGTTCCCGGAATGCTTACGGGATCTCCGTTTTCGTCTCTCACAATTTTTCCGTTTACCGGATCGCCTTCACGTTTTACGCGGCCTGCTTCACGAACATCAAAAGCTACGGAATTAGCCCTGCGAACAGAAGTAGTATTGAGATTTATATTATATGCAACCAAAAAATCTCTTGCGCCAATTACCGTTGCGCCTCTTTTTATGTCAAATGTTGCAGGACCAAAATCGGGTTTCCAAATTGCAAGGTTCATTTTTTCTGCAAAACCCTCATATTCACCGGCTCTTATAACAGAAAGGTTGCTTCTTGATTTATCAGCCTGCGCTGCTTCATATAAATAAACAGGAATCTTAAGTTCCTCTCCTACCCGCTTTGCAAGTTTCACCGCATACTCAATTGTTTCTTCCATTGATATTCCGGCAACGGGAATTAAAGGGCAAACATCAGTAGCTCCCATTCTGGGATGAGCGCCTGTATGTGAACTCATATCTATAAGCTCGCCCGCCATTTTTATTCCTTTGAAAGCGGCTTCCACAACGGCTTCCGGTTCGCCTACAAATGTAACAACAGTGCGGTTTGTGGCTTTTCCCGGATCTACATTTAATAATTTTACTCCTTCAACAGAGGTAATTTCTGCAACTATTTTGTTTATAATTTCCATATTCCTTCCTTCGGAGAAATTTGGAACACATTCAATTAATTTGCTCATAAAATAAATTTACCGTTAAGCATCACTTTGTCAATCAGATTATCTCCAAAGTAATACATCAGGCTTGTTATTGATTCAATTTTTTTGGTGATTATAATGTTTGCTTTCTTTCCTTTGGAAATAGAACCGGCAAGGTTTTGAACTTCCATTGCAAAAGCACCATTTATTGTGCCCGCATTTATAACTTCCTCAGGAAGCATTTTCATTTGAATTGCGCTCAACGAAGCAACAAAATTCATATTTCCGCTTGGCGACGATCCGGGATTGAAATCAGAAGCAATTGCAATAGCTGCACCTGCATTTATAAGTTCACGTGCCGGTTGATACTGCATTCTCAAATAAAATGCAGGTGTTGGCAATAATGTGCAAACGCCGGAAAATAATCCTAATTTTTTTATTTCATCTGCATTCAATGTTTCCAGATGATCTAATGAAAGAGCATTATTTTTTATGCCGGTTTCAATACCGCCAATGCTGTTCAACTGATTAACATGCAACTTCGGCCGCAGGCCGTAATCAGCAGCAGCAATACATATTTGCTCAGTTTGTTTAGGAGAAAAAAATCCTTTCTCACAAAAAACATCAATATAATCTGCAAGTTTTTCTTCGGCTGCAGCCGGAATTATTTCTTTAATTATCAGTGTTACATATTCCTCTTGGTTTTCTTTGTATTGTTCGGGGAAAGTATGTGCTGCAAGCAAAGAAGATTTTATTATCATTCCTGTTTCTTCTCTAAGTTTTTTTATAACTCTCAGCATTTTCAGTTCGCCTTTCAACGATAAGCCATAACCGCTTTTAATTTCAATTGCACCCGTACCAAGTTTTTGCAAATTTTTTAACCGCTGCAATGCTGAATTGAAAAGGTCTTCTTCAGATGTATCATTTAATTTTTTTGAAGAGTTTAAAATACCGCCGCCCTTTGCTGCAATTTCTGCGTAGCTTAAACCTTTCAGTTTATAAACAAATTCATTTTCGCGTGAGCCTGCAAATACAATATGCGTATGGCTGTCGCACCACGAAGGAAGAACAATTTTCCCTGTTACATCAATAGTTTCGCAAGAAATTTCAGGTATATTTTTCATTTCACCAAAACTCAGAATTTCATCATTCTCAACAAGCAAGAAAGCATTTTTTAAGGATGGTAGTTTTGATAATGATTCACCTCTCAACAAAACATTTTCTTCATGTGTTCCAACAAGTTCTTTTATATTTATTAAAAGTTTCTTCATTAAATATTTTCAAATAAATTTTTGCTAAAATGTTCAAGGCTTGGGTCTCTGGCGCCCATTAAAAGTAATACACAATTGCTTGTAAAATGCGGCCGTATGTTTTCCAATAAATTATTTCTGTCACTTACAAAAAAAGCATTCTTTCCGGTTTTCTTTATACCGTCAATTAACTCCGAAGCAGAAATAGATTTATCGGCTGTGCCGCCGGCATAATAAATTTCACTCATCCAAATTTCATCCTCAGGCCTTAGCACGCTGCTAATTTCTTCAATAAAATCATCCTTTAAAAATTTTGTAGGGCCATAGCCATG
>JAFDXB010000051.1 GCA_018268175.1 Bacteroidota bacterium
ACATTGTCGGGCTTTTTGTTTTCCACCGCAGGTGGAGATGTAATATTTTTACCATCGTTACTTCTGCGGCTTTCCAGCATTATTTTTTCCATATATGCAGTGGGGCGTGCAGTAACATTTCTTTTATAAAGTGTTTGATCGTCAATTTTTAATTTGTACAAAATCTTTTCATCACTTTGCCTTGTTACTTCGCTTACCTGATTATTATCGCCGGCAATTCTTGTTTCAGCAAGATTGGAAGGATAATTTGTAAGCGGAAATGAGTATGCAGAATCTGAAGAAATACTGATGATGGCAATTGAGTCAATTTCCTGTTTGTTATTTGCAGTTAATGTGCTGTCAATTTCTTGCTGAGAGGGGTTTCTTAAAATTTCATCATTAATTAAAACCATTGTATCCAAGCCTTCTTTTTTTGATGTAAAGAAGCCTGCATAGCGGTTTTTAATTCCATTTTCATCGCTTACGAAAGTAAAATGATTTACATTATACTGCATTGGATAGCGGGCATTGCCATACTTTAAATCTGTTAGTTGTGTTATTTGATTTAATTCAGGTTTGTCTCCAAAATTTGTTATCAGAAAAATATTAAACCTGTTTAATGAGGGTAAAACCGTATCTGAAGTTGCTGCATCGGCAGAAGGCCGGTTGCTTGCATAAATAATTCCTGTTTTATTTGGAAAAGCTACAAAGGTGGCATCAAGATTATCATAAACATCGTTGGTAATTTGTTTTGCCTTCCCTGTACGAATATCAAGTGTATAAATATCAGTGTGCCCATTTTTTACTGCCGACAGTAAAAGTGTGTTATTATCTGACATATACTTTACATCCTGCACCTGATCGAATGTTTGTGAAAGATCGGTATAAGACTGTTTTTTATCATTGTTTACATCATAAATAAACATCCTCAGTTTTCCTTCTAATGCATAAATTATAGCAATATGGCTTCCTTTTGCGCTCCATGCCATCATTGGATATTGAGGATGAATAGCATTTTCTAAAGTTCGTGTGCCATACTTCAGTAAGGTTTTATTTTCATAATCATCATTTAGAATTACTCTGATTATTCCATTTTTATATTGTGTTACTACGTAAGAATTATTTTTCTTATTCGGGTTTACATTAAAGCGGTAATAATTCAAGCGCTTGCTGATAGTAAATCCATCAATAACATTTCCTTTCGGGTAAGGTTTTCTTCTCATCAAATCTTTGGAATATTTATCTTCATTATATTCCATAAAGTCTTTAAGCAGATCATTAAATTTTAACTTTGTGATTTGCAAACTTGCTTTATTGGTGCTTCGCAGAGTTCTGGCGAGGTATAGAAAATAAGTAACATTTTCCTTTTTGTATTTTTCTTCAATAAAGTACCAAAAAGCGTGGCCGGCAAGCGCAGGTTTTTGAAATACGAATTTGCTGAATTTTGTGTAATCTCCACTTAGCATTTCGCTTCGCATTTCATCATCAAGATCAGTGCTCCAGTTTTCACCTAAATAACTAATATATCCATTTGTAAACCATTCAGGTAAATCAAGAAGGGTTTGATTTCCGGCAACTTCACCAACATCTTCACCAAATAAAACATTTTGAGTTAAAATAGTTGCAATCCCGTTGCGAATTTGTTTATTTAAATTAGCGTGGTTACTGTTAAAATAAATAACCATTTTATTATTCACAAATTTTGTAACTCCTGCGGAATTAATAATATCGGTTTCAAGGCCGATGTTGGTTTGCTGAAAATCTGTAAAATTGTTATAGAGAATAATATTTGCTCTTCTTTGAAGTGAATATTCGGCGGCAGCTTCCATTTGTTCAAGTTGATTTTCAGCAGCCTGAACCACAAACTTTGCAAGTTCTAATCCTCCCTCATTAAAATATACATTGAAGTTCGGGCTTTGATAAAATTGCCACTTTTGTTTTTTATATTGAATTCTGTTCTTTCCAAATTTCACACTGTTTACTTGTGATGATGAAAATTTTCCGAATGCAACAAAAAGAATGAAAATCAAAATAATTCTGCTCACCTTTGCCATATATAAAAATGTTGGCTATAAAATTAGTATAAAAGGCCGTCAACCATCTAAATTTATTTATAATAATGTTACATATAAAATCATTTGAATTCAGCCCTATCAGGGAAAATACATATTTAGTTTATAATGATGCAGGTGAATGTATTATAATTGACCCCGGTTGCTACTTCGATGAAGAGAAGCAAATGCTTTCAGACTTTATTGAAACAAATAATTTAAAACCTGTAAAACTTGTAAATACTCATTGCCATTTAGATCATGTTTTTGGTAATAAGTATGTTTCTGAAAAATATAACCTGCCACTTCATTTGCATAAACTTGAAGAAAGAATGTTGAATCTTGCTCCCGCAAGCGGATTGATGTATAATTTGCCGTTTGATAATTATTCCGGAGATTTTATTTTCATTGATGAAGGAGATACTTTGACATTAGGAAACGACAGTTTTAAAATATTTCACACTCCCGGCCACAGTGAAGGAAGCCTTACCTTTTACAACGAAGCCGGTAAATTTATTATCAGTGGTGATGTTTTATTTCAAAATTCAATAGGTCGTTCTGACCTTCCCGGCGGGGACAGCGACATCCTTTTAAAATCAATAAAAGACAAGCTTCTGACATTGCCTGATGAAACTATTGTTTACAGCGGGCACGGCCCCACCACAACAATTGGTGAAGAGAGAAGGTCAAATCCGTTTCTTTAACTTATCTCCTGAACAATTTCTATAAGAACGGAATTGCATTCACGCGGATGTATAAAACACACCAGTTTATTATCAGCGCCTTTTTTGGGAGAATCGTTTATTAGTTTGAAACCTTCAGCTTTCAAACGTTCCATTTCTTTACTAATATCTTCCACAGCAAATGCAATGTGGTGCATGCCTTCACCCTTTTTTTCAATGAATTTATTTATAACGCTGTCTTCACTAATTCCTTCAAGCAATTCAATTTTTGATTCTCCCGTTTTAAAAAATGCTGTATTTACTTTCTCTGATTCTACAGATTCTATTTTATAGCATTTAGTATTTAACAGTTTTTCATACATCGGAATACTGGTTTTAAAACTTTTAACCGCAATACCTATGTGTTCTATTTTTTGCATACTGCCAATTTTATTTAAATTGTATTTATAAAAATGAAATTACCTGTTTATCTCGATAATAGTGCAACCACCAGAGTTGATCCTGCAGTATTGCAGGAAATGATTCCATATTTCTCGGAATTATATGGTAATGCTGCAAGCAGAAGCCATATTTATGGATTGTTAGCAAAAGATGCAGTTGAAAATGCAAGGGACCATGTTGCAAAAATAATTGGAGCTTCTCCATCTGAAATTATTTTTACTTCCGGTTCTACTGAAGCTGCAAACCTCGCGATTAAAGGTGTTTTAGAAACTTATAAAAATAAAGGTAACCATATTATTACTGTTGCCACAGAACATAAAGCCGTGCTTGACAGTTGCAAACATGCACAAAAAAACGGAGCTGAAATCACAGTTTTAGATGTTGACATCAATGGAATTATTAATTTGAATACACTGCAGGCAGCAATTAAAAAAAATACAATTCTTATTGCCGTTATGTATGGCAACAATGAAACAGGTGTATTACAAAACATAAAAAAAATTGGTGCAATTGCAAAAGAAAACAATGTATTATTTTTCACTGATGCAACTCAGGCTGTTGGCAAATTAATAATTCAAGTGGAAGATGACGGAATTGACTTGTTATGTTTTTCAGCGCACAAGATATACGGGCCAAAAGGAACAGGTGCATTGTATGTTAGGCGAAAATCGCCGCGTGTAAATTTAATTTCGCAAATTGATGGCGGCGGCCATGAGCGCAACTTTAGAAGCGGAACATTAAACGTTCCGGGAATTGTTGGCTTCGGTAAAGCATGTGAAATTTCAATGAATAATTTTAATGAAGAAACTTCGCAAATGAAGTGTTTGCGTGAAAAACTTGAAAAGAATTTATTGGTTGATGGGCAGATTATTTTAAACTCAGGAAATGCGCCTCGTCTTCCAAACATAAGTAATATACTTTTTAAAAGCATTCCGGCTAATTCGCTTATTTCTGAAATAAATAAAGATGTAGCTGTTAGTTCAGGTTCTGCATGTTCTTCTGCATCAGTTGAACCAAGCCATGTTTTAACATCTCAGGGATTAAGTGAAAATGATGCAAAAAGTTCATTACGGTTTTCAATAGGAAGATTTAATACTGAAAGCGATATTGATTTTACAATTAAAACCATAAAAAAAGCGCTTGCTAAATTCTTATCATAAGCTTACGCCGGTAAAACTACATTATTGATATTGGATGTAAACCGGCCGTGGCGTGAATTTGGATAATTCTTCAGGGCTGTATAATCCTTGAGATTCTTTCTTCAAATCATTTTTATAGAAAATTTTAAAGCCGGTATAATCCACAGGTTCTTTATAAATATATCTTAACCATGTTGATCTTTTTAAAGTTTTATTTCCCCAGCCATCCATATCCATTACCACTTGAACTTCGGGAACCATTTTAATATTTTGATAATTGGTAACCATACCCTGAGTAAACCTGTGAACAACCAAAACCTTTGGAGGAAGATCGTATTTCTTAACTATATCTGCCAGAAAATTAACTGCATAATTTATATCTTTTGCATCGTAGGTTCCAATTCTTTTTCCTGGAAGATCGCCAAATTTCATTGAAAATTCAGGATCTATCCCCAAGTGTACTGTTGGAAGTTTTAAGTATTTTTCCAGAAGTGGCAGTTCTTCCTCAAGTGTACTCCACCCAACCTGAACATCTAAAAAAGTAAGTGCCCCAATTTCTTGGGCCCAATTATAAATTGAATCTATTTGATGGAACGGCATCCGTAAGCGTTTTTTATCTCCCCCTTGTTGTGCTGTTAGAGCAATATAATGGAGAGCCGGCATCACTTTAAAATTGGAATCAGCCTTCTGCCATTCAGCTACTTCGCCTTGCAATTTTTCAAGCATTTCCTTCTTTGGTAACTCACCTAATATGCCCATTTTTGTAGAATACAAATTTCCATAAAATGCTACTACCCTATGGAAAGGAAATATTGCTCCTTCCTTTACGAAACGCTCTTTAACAGGCCATTTGCCGGTGGTGTCACCATTTGCTATATATGTCAATTGATTTCGATAAGCGGCTGTGTCAAATGCTTTTGCCTTATTTTCAGTTGCTTCCTTTTTAACTGTTAGGCTGTCTTTATTTTCAGAATTTTGGGAACCACTGCTATTGCAGGAAAATATAAAAGCAAAGAAAAAAATTGCCGGGAAAATCTTCATAGATTAAAGTAAGTTTTGTCAATATTAATGGAATTACTTCTATTTTAAAAAGAAAAAATATGGCGGTGAATTTAATATAACCGGTGGCCACCGAAACTGTGAATTTTTTAAATAAATAAGATGTGATTTATCTTTTATTTTAAAAGAGGTTATTGCAGGGAAATTATTGATTATTGGTTTTATTTCTTCTTCTGATTTATAAAAAAATGATGATGTTAATTTCATTCCGCCTTTATTGCCGATTATTTGAAAAACATCATTATCCGGAACTAAAAAGGAAATTTTAGTTTTTGATGTGAAAAAATTTATTCCTCTTGATGGCAAAATCTTTTTATTCAAATAAAATATATTATTTTTTGTATAAATTGAAAATGCGGTTTCCCTGCCATTAAAGCGGCCTAAAAAAAGTTTGTAAAATCCACTTTGTGGGATATTAAAAACTGTTTTACCGGAAGAATTTAAAAACCTTATATCTCTAAACCAATAGTTTTCATTTTCTACTGAAACCATTACGCTGCCTGAATCTTGGGCTGTGTTTATTTTTAAATCCACTTCTAAAGTTCCTGCTTTCGGAGCGTAAAAAGGAACATCATAAATAAAATCAGGCATAGCAATTTCATCGGCAGATTTTATATTAATGGTATCAGAAGTTGGGGAAATAATTGAAAAGTTTACCTCGGGAATGTTTTGAAAATATAATGTCAAATATTGTTGTTCAATTCTTGCCCATTCAGAATTAATTAAACTATCCTTTGGTTTATTAAATACACTGAAATCCTTTATTTCACTTTTAAAACCTGTAGCTTTTTGAAGAAGGTCTGATAAAGTTGTATTCTGAAATATCATTTTATCATACAAATTCCAGGTGAAATAAATTAACTCATTAAATTTTTGGCCTTTAACCGCAGTGCTTTCATTCTTAAATAGTGCTTCATTAAAGTACTCATAATATTTACAGAGGTAAATTACATAGGCTTTCAATTCCTGTATCCTGGCACGTTGAATTAAATTTAAGCCGGTTGTTTTTTCAGATTTGTTTAAAAGATAAATGAACCTTGCAAGTTCATCGGGATAAAATGATGGATGATCATTTAATGTATTTAAGTGTGCATCAGAATTATACCATTCGGCAAATATTTGTTTTAGGTAGGGAGATGCATCTCCAAACATATCTGTACAAAACTTGTTAATTGCAGAATCCGCATTATCAAATGGGCTGTTTAAATATTTGAGAATAAAAAATTGAGGAACCCCTCCTCCGAATTTAGAAAATGAGGTTTCACATACAACCCCTTTTGATTTTATAGTTTTTGCAAAATTTAAAAATTTTAATTTGTCATGTAAATTATAAAATGGCATTCCATATTTCCATACATCAATATTTACATATTCATATAAACTGAAATTCGGTGTTTTCAAACTCCAGCGATACAGCAAGTCGGCAGGTGTTGTTATTTTTTGATATGCAAACGGAACAACAACTACATGAATATTTGTGTCTATTTTAATGTTCGGGGTATCAGCTCTTTCCGCGTAAGCGAGAGTACTAATACTAATGCCGTTTTTTAGATTTGGTGCAATTTTATTTAGAATATAAAAAGACTGTTCTGATGGACCGCGAAATAATTTTTTACATTCCGGGGTGTTGCAATAATTTCCACCGTCGCCCATATCTGCTGAAACATATTTTTGAACAGGAAAATAGTTGAGTTTTTTTTTGATTGAATTTTGAAGGATATATTCTTCAAACAATTCAACCGATTTTTGATTTGAAGGATCTATTTTGGCATCTACCGAAAATTTTCTCTTACCATTTACAGGCGCAAGCAACATCGAATCACTAATAAGTAAAGCCTTATTTTTTAAATTAAATTTTTCGCCTTCATGGCCATCAATTCCCATAAATTCAGAACCCATCCGGTTTCGGCGAAGCCACAATTTCCATTCATTTAAATTATTAGAATTTGAGTCTAAATTTTTTACAGTTAAAAGCCTTCCGCTCGAGCCTGCCAATCTTATATTAAATTGTGGTTTATAAATTTTAGGAGTGAGAGTTGAGAACTGTAGGCTCTCAGGAATTTTAATCCAATCATTTCCCGGCAGGTAAAATTCATAGCCTAATTCATTAAGAAAGCTATAAATTCCGTATGATAAACCGGTAAGATATTTTGCTCGGATAATAATTTTGTTTTCCGAAATGAGTAAATCTGCCGATTCCTTCAATGGAAGGACTGCATTTTTATCGAGCAATAAAAATATTCCTGATGTTTGATTGTTGAAGGGAGAAATTTTGAAAGAAGTTTTTGTAGAAAGACTCAATAAATATGCAAGGTCTGAAGCTAACTCTTGTGTGCTGCTAAAATTTATAAACTTGTCCTCACTTTTTTCTGTTACATCAGAATAATAAATATTTTTTTGCTGAGCATAAGACTGCATGCAAAAAAACATGGATATTATTAAAAAATTTTTCAAAAAATAAAATTAAAAAGCCTTACAATAAATGTAAGGCTTAAAGCAGTTGGTTTTGGCAAAACAATCATAATTAAATGAAAAGAAAGCTCAAAAACCTATAAAAATGGTAAGTTAGTTTAGAACTGCAGTTAAGCAGTTATATAAATGACTTTAAAAGTTTTGGATTCGCTGCATTTGCTTAAAAAAAATGTTTAACTTTTGCCGTTCAGGTAATTTTAGGTCTAAATTGCATCAATTTTTAATAATGTTCAGTATTTGGAAAAAGGAATTAGGACAATTTTTTAGCAGTTTCACGGGATATATTGCAATTTTTCTTTTTTTAATAGTAAATGGAATTTTTTTGTTTTTATTTCCCGATAGCAGCATTTTAGATTCGGGATATGCTTCATTAGATAAATTTTTTGAACTTTCTCCCTGGATTTTATTATTCCTCGTGCCTGCCCTGTGCATGCGGGCTTTTGCAGATGAATTTAGAACCGGCACTTTTGAAATATTGAAAACGCGGCCGCTTACATCATGGCAAATTATACTTGGTAAATATTTTTCTGTACTTGTAATAATATTTTTTGCAATTATTCCCACTATTTTATATGTGGTTACTATTAAAATTTTAAGCACAACCGGAACTATAGACAGCGGAGGGATTTCAGGAAGCTATATCGGATTATTTTTTTTGGCAGCAGTTTTTGCAGGCATTAGCATCTGCTGCAGCAGTTTCACATCTAATGCAATTGTAGCATTTTTCATTAGTTGCCTTTTTTGCTTATTACTTTACTTCGGTTTTAATGAATTGAGTAAACTGGAGATTTTTAGAGGAAGTGCAGATTATTACCTGCAAATGTTAGGAATTGACTTTCATTATAAAAGTATAAGCAGGGGAGTTGTGGACAGCAGGGATATAATTTATTTTATCAGTGTGATATTTTTATTCCTTTTGATCACCGCAAAAAATATTAAAGTAAAGTGATCAAAAATAAATATATAATTCTTGCAACCTTAGTCATTCTTATTGTAATCAATTTGGTTGCATCTAAGTACCACACGCGTGTTGATTTAACCAATGAGAAAAGGTTTACATTAACATCGTCAACTAAATCGTTATTAAATAATCTGCAACATCCGTTGGAAATTCAGGTGTTTTTGAAGGGCGATTTTCCAAGCGGGTTCAGGAATCTTTCTTCCTCAACATCTGACCTATTGCAAGAATTCAGAGAAATTGCAGGGCCAAAAATCCGGTTTTCTTTTATTTCTCCTGATGATAAAATTCCCGGAACTGAACACACTTTTAGCGATACTTTAGCCTCATACGAACTGTATCCAATAAATCTAACTTCGCAAATAAAAGAAGGCCAGCAGCAACAATTCGTCTTTCCATTTGCGTTAGTGACTTATGAAGGTAAAACAATCCCGGTAGAACTTTATAAAGGCAAAACTCCTCTTATCAGCTTTGCTGAATTAAGCAGTGCCGAATCAATGCTGGAATATAATTTCGCGGAAGCAATATCACGTGTTACTGCCACCGAAAAAGCCCTAATCGGTTATGCAACCGGAAATGGCGAACCAATGGGCAGCAAAGTATATGACCTTGTTGAAAATATTTTATTGCCGGATTACAACCTTGCAACTTTTGATTTGAATGTTCATCCGGTAATTCCAAAGGAAATGAAAGTGTTTATGATCGTTAAACCTACAATTCCATTTACTGAATATGAAAAATTAAAAATTGATCAATATGTAATGAACGGTGGTAAGTTATTTCTTCTGTTCGACAAACTTGATGCAGAAATGGACAGCCTGCAAATAAAAAATGAAGTTATTGCGTATGACCGAAACCTTAATCTGGATGACCTGCTTTTTAAATATGGTGTGAGAGTTAACTCAGACCTTGTAATGGACTTGCAGGGAGATTATCTTCCATTTGATGTAAATGGAAACGGTCAATTTGAATTGTTGCCCTGGAACTATTTTCCTGTAATTGAATCAAAGGAAAATCATCCTATTAATAAAAATCTGGGGTTTGTAAGTTTACGTTTTGCAAATTCGATTGATACAGTTGGTTCTGAAGGAATATCAAAAACAATTTTACTGAGCAGTTCTTCAAACTCAAGAACTATAGGCACGCCCGCGCTTATCAGCGGAAGGGAAAACGTGATGGCAGCGGAGGACAATAAATTCAAAAAAAGTGCAATTCCGGTTGGTGTGTTACTTGAAGGAAAATTTACTTCATACTTTAAAAACAGGCTAAGTTCATCATTAAACGATTCGTTATTAAAAAATAATGAGAAGTTTATTCCTCAATCGGAAATAAGCAACAAGATGATAATTGTTTCAGACGGAGATATTGTACTTAATGATATTGTTAAAGGAAATACTCCCATTCCCATGGGAATGAATCCATATACTTATGGTTCACAGCGGGAATTTCCATTTGCAAACCGGGATTTTATTAAAAATAGCCTTGAATATCTATCAGATATAAATAATCTTAGTGAAGCAAAATCAAAAGATATTGCAGTGCGGCTTCTTGATACAAAAAAGGTGAATGAAGAAAAAACAAAGTGGCAATGGTTAAACTTACTACTGCCGCCCTTCCTGATTATTTTATTTGGCTTAATTTTTCAGATACTTAGGAAAAATAAATATTCAAATAAATTTTCATGATGAGCAATGAGGTAATATATTTTGTTTTTAGCGGTGTTGTTATCCTGGCGCTTATTTTCGACCTTGGGCTTCTCAGTAAAAAAAATTCAATTGTTACCACACAAAAAGCATTGTTGCAAACTGCATTTTGGGTTGTTTTATCATTTGCATTCTGTGGCTTTATTTGGTTTGAACATGGTAAAGAAGATGCTGTAAAATATATTTCAGCATATTTGTTAGAGTGGTCTTTATCAATAGATAATATTTTCGTTTTCATAATAATATTTACTTTCTTCAAAGTAAAGCCTGTGAACTATTCCAGGGTATTACTACTCGGAATATTAATGGCAATATTATTTAGAATTGCTTTTATTGCTTTGGGTAGCCAGTTAGTTGCAAAGTTCGATTGGGTAATGTATATTTTTGGAGTCTTCCTTGTTTTCACAGGAATAAAAATGTTCTCTTCAAAAGAAGATCATGATTTTGACCCTGAAACAAATTGGGCCTATAGGCTTATGCGAAAATTTTTAAGGACTACTAATCAAGAACCTCATAATAAGTTTCTTGTTAGAATTGATGGAAAAGTTTTTTTAACCAGGCTTGCAATGGTTGTAATTATGCTTGGCTTAATTGATATTGTATTTGCAATAGATTCTATTCCTGCTGTCTTTTCAATTATCCCAAATCCTGATGATAAGTTATTAATTTACTCTTCAAACATATTTGCCGTTTTAGGTTTACGAAGCCTTTTTTTTCTTTTAAAAGGTGCAGCACAAAAATTCGATTATCTTCAGCAAGGCATTGCTGTAGTTTTACTTTTTATTGGAATAAAGATGTTAATTGCTCACTTCGTTCATATCCCGGTGTATGTTTCACTTCTTGCAATTCTATTTTTTATCGGTGGATCTATAATTTTTTCAATTCTGAAAAAAGCTCCTAAAATCAATGATTAATTTGATGAGGTTTTCTGAAATAGCAAACATTTTAAATACTGAACCAAAGATTTTTGATAATGATTCAGAAATTGAATTTCTGCTTACAGACAGCCGAAGGCTTTCTATTGCGGATAAAACATTATTTTTTTCTATTACTACCGTAAACGGAAGTGCAAATAAATACATACCCGGTTTATTTTTAAAAGGAGTTAAGAATTTTATTGTTGATAATTCATTTAATGATTTTAAAGGTTTAGAAAATGCCAACATGTTGGTTGTGGAAAATGTTATTGACGCTCTTCAAAAAATATCTGCATTTCACCGAAAGGCATTTTCATACGATGTTATTGGGATTACAGGTAGTAACGGTAAGACGATTGTAAAAGAATGGTTGTCAATTTTGCTTTCAGGAAAATTTAATATAGTAAAAAGTCCTCGCAGTTATAATTCGCAAATTGGTGTTCCTTTAAGCGTTTGGAAAATGAATGCCGCTGCCAATCTTGGCATTTTTGAAGCAGGTATTTCGCTGCCGGGTGAAATGGAAAAACTTGAAAAAATTATTAAACCTTCTATTGGCATTTTTACTTCCGTTGGCGATGCCCATTCTTCCGGCTTTTCAAATTTGACGGAAAAATTACGAGAGAAATTAAAACTGTTTGCTCACTGCAAAAAACTAATTTACTGTTCAGATATTAAGGTTTTAGATTCGGAGGTAAATTTATTTTTAAAAGAAAAAAATCCTGATCTTCAAGCTTTCACCTGGGGACACAATTATAATTCAAACCTTAAAATTTTATTGATTGAAAGAGTTGAAAATTCAACAAAAATTTTATGCGGATATAACAATAATGAGTTTGAATTTTTTATCCCTTTTACTAATGATGCTGCAGTTGAAAATGCAATGTCGTGCGTTGCCACACTTATAATTTTGGGTATAAGTATTTTCGAAATACCTTCATTATTATCCGGTTTACCGGCAATGGAAATGCGGCTTGAATTAATTGAAGGTGCAAATAATTGCTCGGTTATTAACGACAGTTACAGCATTGACCTGCATTCTATAGAAGTGGCGTTAAATTTTTTGTCACGCCAAAATCAGCATTCAAAAAGAACAGTAATATTAAGTGATCTTGATGACTTAAATACTTTTACTGCAACACGCATCAATCAAATGCTTGTAGCAAGTGCCGTTTCAAGATTATTTCTCATAGGAAAAGCTTGGCAGGAGATTGTGAGTTTTAATGATATTCCTGAAATTATACATTATAATTCAACAGATGATTTATTGAATGATTTTGAAAATATCTGTTTTTCAAACGAAACGATTTTATTAAAAGGCCGAAGAGTTTATGAATTTGAAAGGATAAGTTACTTGCTTGAAAAAAAATCACATGAATCGGTTCTGGAAATTGATCTTCATGCTATAAAGCACAACCTTGCATATTTCAGGAAGTTAGCCGGGAAAAGTGAAATCATGGCAATGGTAAAGGCTTTTGGTTATGGTGCCGGCGGTTTTGAAATAGCAAACATTTTGCAGCATGCCGGC
Organism: Bacteroidota bacterium; assembly: GCA_018268175.1. GTDB lineage: Bacteria > Bacteroidota > Bacteroidia > Chitinophagales > Chitinophagaceae > Ferruginibacter. Next base: position 12,928 of record JAFDXB010000051.1, read on the forward strand.
ATAAGTTACCTTGCTGTTGCTTACGCAGATGAAGGAGTTGATCTTCGAACAGCAGGAATAACAATGCCTGTAATGGTTATGAATACTGAGGAAAACAGTTTTTTTAATATTGTAAAATATAATCTTGAGCCTGAAATATATTCTTTAAATATTTTAAAATCATTCATAAAATTTTTAAAATTTAATAAGAAATATTCTTATCCTGTTCATATAAAGTTCGACACAGGAATGCACCGTTTAGGCTTTGAAGAAGGTGATTTAAAACAACTCTCAGATATTATTTCCAATAATGATGAGATAAAAGTTGTTTCTGTTTTTTCTCATCTTTCTGCAAGCGACGACCCATCGAAAAAATTGTTTACAGAGCGGCAGTTTACTTTGTTCAATAAAATGTGCGATTTTCTTATGAACCATGCAGAGATAAAATTTAAGAGGCATATCAGCAATTCTTCCGCGATAGCGGAATACCCACAATACTCTATGGACATGGTGAGGCTTGGTATTGGTTTATTTGGAGTGGGTTCTACTGCAGAAATTCAAAATAAATTATTAAATGTAGGTACATTGAGAACGACCATTTCTCAAATTCGCAAAGTGAAAGCCGGTGATATTGTGGGTTACGGAGCAAACAATGTGTTAAAAAATGACCGTAAAATTGCAACTGTACGTATAGGTTATGCAGATGGTTACCACAGAAGTTTAGGCAATGGAAAAGGAAAAATGATTGTAAATAAAAATGTTGCGCCAACTGTAGGGAACATTTGCATGGATATGACTATGTTAGATGTTACCGGAATTGATTGTAGTGAAGGTGATGATGTGATAGTTTTAGGAGAAGAAATGCCTGTTAGTGAGGTTGCAAAGGCTGCCGGCACTATTTCGTATGAAATTCTTACCGGCATTTCGCAGCGCGTTAAGCGAGTTTATATTGATGAATAATTTGAAGCCAAAAAACTATCTTTGGCAACCTTAAAAATTTTTGATGAAAAAATCGACGCTTTTTTTAATTGTAATCGCGATTTTAATAATAGATCAGGTTTCTAAAATTTATATAAAGACAACTTATCATCTTGGCGAATCACATGATATAACAAGTTGGTTTAAATTATATTTTGTTGAAAACCCGGGAATGGCTTATGGCTGGAAGTTTGGGGGCGATTACGGAAAAATGGCATTAACAATTTTCAGGCTTGCCGCTGTTGGGTTTGGTACATGGTATATCTTGAAAATTCTTAAGGAAAAAAGGCATTTTTTATTGTTGCTATCGGTTGCAATGATTTATGCCGGTGCCATTGGAAACCTTATAGATTCCTGTTTTTACGGATTGATTTTCGACAAGGGAATGATTTACAATTCTACAATTAACGATTATATAGGATATAGCGGCCTGGCTGTTTTCTCCTCAAATGGTTATTCGTCTTTCCTGCACGGAAATGTTGTTGATATGCTTTACTTTCCATTAATTCGTGGTCATTTTCCGCAATGGTTCCCTGTGTGGGGTGGTGAAGACTTTGAATTCTTCAGGCCTATATTCAATATTGCCGATGCATCAATTACAATTGGGATTTTTATAATTTTTATTTTCCAGAAGAAAATTTCCCAAGCCTCTGCCAACTATATTAAGCCCGCAGAGGAGTTTCAGCAATAAATTATAATTCTTTAATTTCTCCAACCATGTTTGATGGAACAACCCATTCATCAAATTCTTCAGGAGTGAGATAGCCAAGCTTAACTGCCATTTCCTTTAATGTAGTTCCTTCCTTATGTGCTTTCTGGGCAATTTCGGCAGATTTATAATATCCAATTTTCGGATTTAAAGCCGTAACAAGCATTAAAGAATTGTCAACATGTTTTTTGATATTTGTTTCAATAGGTTCTATGCCTTCAGCACATTTATCGTTGAAAGAAATACATCCATCTGCTATTAGCCTGGCGCTATGTAAAAAATTGTATATCATCACAGGCTTAAAAACATTTAATTCAAAATGGCCATTGCTGCCACCTATAGAAATTGTAACATCGTTGCCCATTACTTGTGCAGAAATCATTGTAAGAGCTTCGCACTGCGTGGGATTAACTTTACCCGGCATAATTGAAGAACCCGGTTCATTATCAGGAATGTGAATTTCTCCAATGCCGCTCCGGGGGCCGCTTGCAAGGAGCCTGATATCATTTGCAATTTTCATTAAGCTAACCGCAACCTGCTTTAATGCACCATGGCTTTCAACTATTGCATCATGCGCTGCCAGAGATTCAAACTTGTTTTTTGCAGATATAAACGGAAGCCCTGAAATTTCAGCAATGTGTTTTGCAACATTTTCAGAATATCCTTTTGGAGTGTTAATTCCTGTTCCAACAGCAGTTCCGCCAAGGGCTAATTCGCTTAAATGTTCTAATGTGTTTTTTATAGCTTTTATTCCATGTGTTAGCTGAGCAACATATCCGCTGAATTCCTGGCCAAGCGTTAATGGAGTAGCATCCATAAGATGTGTCCTTCCGATTTTTACTACATTCCTAAATTCATTGCTCTTCTTTTTTAATGTGTCCCTTAATTTTTCTATAGCCGGAATTGTTTGTTCCTGCAAAATTTTATATGCTGCTATGTGCATTGCAGTAGGGAAAGTATCATTGCTCGATTGAGATTTATTTACATCATCATTTGGGTGTAAAACTTTTTCTTTATCTGTAAGTTTACCTCCTGAAAGAACATGGCCGCGGTAAGCAATTACTTCATTTACATTCATGTTGCTTTGGGTGCCGCTTCCGGTTTGCCAAACAACCAAAGGAAATTCTGAAGAAAGTTTACCATCCATTATTTCATCGCAAACTTTTGCAATTAATTCATATTTTTCTTTGCTTAAAACGCCCGCTTCGAAGTTAGTAAGCGCTGCTGCTTTTTTAAGAATTGCAAACGCATAAATTATTTCTTTCGGCATTTTATTTATATCTCTTGCAATTTTAAAATTGTCAATACTTCTTTGTGTTTGAGCGCCATAAAATGCTTCTGCGGGAACTTGAACTTCCCCCATTGTATCTTTTTCTGTTCTGTATTGTGACATCTTTTTTATTTTAATTATTTTCCTTTAAAAACAGGTTTTCTTTTTTCCATAAATGCCGAAGCACCTTCTTTCAAATCCTCAGTTTCAAAACAATCACCGAAACCGTTTATTTCTATTTCAAAACCATTGTTGCCATTCTCAGTTTCAGCAGCATTTATAGCATGTATTACTTTGCTAATTGCAACAGGCGCTTTTGAATGAATTGATTTGATTAATTCAAATGCTTTATTTAGTAATTCTTCAGGCTCGGTAACATAATTAACGAGATGGTAATGATAAGCTTCTTCGGCATTCATGAAATTACCTGTCATATGCAATTCCATGCTTTTTCCTTTTCCAATTAATTTTGTCAACCTCTGTGTTCCGCCATAGCCGGGAATTAGGCCAAGGTTAACTTCAGGTTGCCCGAATTTTGCATTTGTGCTGCACAGCCTGAAATGGCACGCCATTGCTAATTCACAGCCGCCGCCAAGTGCAAAACCATTCACCGCTGCAATTATTGGTTTTGAAGAATTTTCAATTTTAAAAAATATCATCTGCCCCCGGCGAGATAATTCTTCTGCTTCCTTTCTGTTCAGCGAAGCGAATTCAGAGATGTCGGCACCTGCAACAAAAGCTTTGTCACCTGCACCGGTTAAAACTGCTGATTTAATTTCAGAATCAGAATTAATATAATCTATTACATTTTCAAGGTCTGTAAACACCTGTTTGTTAAGTGCATTTAATTTATCGGGCCTGTTAATGGTAACTATACAAGTACCGTTTTTTACTTCAGTTAGTAATGTTGAATAATTCATTTTTAAATTTTTTATCAGAAAGATCTTTTTTCAGCAACCCATTTTTTAATGTATTCGGCAATTTCAGAAGTGGTTGTGCCGGGTGAGAATAATTTTCCTGTTCCATATTTATTTAGTGAATCAATATCTTCTTCAGGAATAATTCCACCGCCGGTGAGTAAAACATCATCCATTTTTTTCTCTTTCATTAATTCAATAATTTTTGGGAAAACTGTCATGTGTGCTCCACTTAATATGCTAATGCCAATAGCATCTACATCTTCCTGTAATGCTGCGTTTACCACCATTTCAGGCGTTTGTCTTAATCCGGTATAAATTACTTCCATTCCGGCGTCTCTTAAAGCGGTTGCTATCACTTTTGCACCTCTGTCGTGGCCATCAAGGCCTACCTTGGCAACTAAAACTCGAATAGGACGGTTCATATTTTATTTTAATTTCCTTATGTATATTGCAGCCCATTGAAGTAATTGGCAGCTTTTTCAATTCTTTTTAATGTTTCACTTTTGCCAAGTGTTTCTGCTATTATAAAAACTCCGGGCCCGGTTTTTTTCCCTACCAGCATTATTCTCAATAACATTTGAACTTCTCCGATTTTTATTGAATTTTCAGAACATAATTGCTTAGTCTTTTCCTCAATAATTTCACTTTTGAATTCTGATATATTCTCAAATTGCTTTGATAACAATTTAAAGAATTCGTACTTTGTCAGGTTCCATTTACCTTTCACAGCATCTATATCAAAAGTTTCAGGCGATTGAAAGAAATATGAAGCTTGTTCAACAAAATCTAAAAGTGTGGTGCACCTTTCTTTTACAAGCGATATTATAGTTTCAAGGAAATTATGGTCAATTTTTGAAATACCTGATTCTTCTAAAATTTTATACACATCTTCCGAAAATTCATTTGCAGGTAACTTTTTAATCCATTCATGATTAAACCATTTAGCTTTTTCGAAATTGAATTTTGCCCCGGAAGTATGAACTCTGTCTAATGAAAATTTTTCTACCATTTCATTAAGTGAAAAAATTTCATTTTCTGTGCCGTCATTCCATCCTAGCAATGCAAGTAAATTTAAAAAGGCCTGCGGAACAAAACCTGATTCCTTAAAGCCTTTGGTAAGTTCACCGGAAAGCGGGTCTGTCCAGTTCATTGCATAAACAGGAAAGCCAAGCCTGTCACCATCTCTTTTGCTTAATTTGCCGTTTCCGTCAGGCTTTAAAATTAATGGTAAATGAGCCCATTGCGGCATTTTATCAAGGCCAAAAAGATGTTGCCAAATATGGATATGTACAGGAGCACTCGGCAGCCATTCTTCGCCTCTAAAAGCATGAGATATTTTCATCAAAAAATCGTCAACAACAACTGCTAAATGATATGTTGGCATACCATCAGATTTCAGCAAAACTTTATCATCAACATTGTCAGTGTCAAATTCAATTTCACCGCGTATCAAATCAGTGAATTTAATTTTTTGTCCCGGATCTATTTTAATTCTAACAACATGTGGTGTTGAGGATTTCAAAAGGTTTGACGTTTCATCTTTACTTAAAGTAAGAGAGTTCTTCATTTTCAACCTCACCCTATGATCGTATTGAAGACTGTGGCTTCCTTCTGCCTTAAGATCTTCACGCATTTTTTCGAGGTCTTCAGTTGTGTCGAATGCATAATACGCTACACCTTTATCAATCAATTGCTGAGCATAATTTAAATAAATACCTTTCCTTTCACTTTGCCTGTAAGGGCCATACTCTCCTCCTGCCAAAGGGCTTTCATCCGGCTGTAGGCCGCACCAAGAAAGGCATTGATTAATATATTCTTCTGCACCCTCAACAAATCTGGACTGATCTGTATCCTCTATACGCAAAATAAATTTGCCATTATATTTTTTAGCAAAAAGATAGTTATACAAAACGGTTCTAACTCCACCAAGGTGAAGCCCGCCTGTAGGACTAGGAGCAAACCTTACCCTAACATTGTTAAGATCTTTCATGACGGCAAAGATACTAAATCGCCTTTCAGTATGTATGGCAAATTAAAAAGCCGGCACAAAAGCCGGCTATAAATGAATTAATTTTTTTATCGTAGGAAAACAGAAAAAGGAGTTCCGCCATCAATAGATAATGTGCCCAACCGGTCGCAACTGCCGTTTCCAAAATCTAAAATTGAATAATGCAGAGGCCCTTGAATTTTAATTTGGCCTTCATCAACATTATCGCATGCTACAGCTTTATGCAAAGGAGAAATTATAGTTGCTGTCCTCGTTATGTTCCTGTCATTATTAACTGATGCAGTACCGGTAATGCTGAAAGCATCATCAAAAATATTGGCCCTGGTGGAATTGCCGGCAACCTGAACAACATTTTTTATACTGTTGTAAGTCCAAAAATGACCGGTAGAATCAGTAATTTTTCCATTCTCAACTTTTCTTTCCCAACCTCTTGCGGTATCTGTATTTTGATTTGTCCATGTTATTGTACCTTCTCTCTTAAATCTGTTTACATAATAATTTTCAAATGTCATTACTGAAGTTGTACCATTTAATCTTAATGAATCTGAAATTACAATTTGAATTTTACCACTGCGTGTAACGCCTGTCGGCGATGTGCATCCGGTTCCAAAATCAATGATTACAGTTTTAGGAAATCCGGCTACAGGAGTAACTGAAATATTTGCACATCTAAGATTATTTGGCGATGGCCCTTCGGGACGCATTCCTGAAATATCCTCTCTGTTTATTGTTTCGGTAAATAACTGATTGTCATCTTCAGTTAAATTTTCAGAAAATGCATAATCTCTCGAAACTAAGGTTTCGTCATCTAAATTAACAGGAGTTGAATCTGTTTTTTTACAACTGTTCATTATCAATAAAGAGCCTGCAAACACAACCGTGATCCAAATTTTATTTTTCATATTTTTATTTTTAGTTGTTATCAGACAAATTAAGTTTTAATCGGTTTAACTATAACATAAAAAAAATGTATGTTTTATTTTGTAAAAATGCCACGGTTAATTACGGCTGCGTTTCCACACTATGTCTGGAATATAGAGACTGAGGAAAAATCTATATTCCTCACCTTTGATGATGGCCCACACCCCGAAGCCACAACATTTGTGCTCGATGAATTAAAAAAATATAATGCAAACGCAACATTTTTTTGCGTTGGAAAAAACGTGAATCTTTATCCTGAAGTATATACACGTATTTTAAATGAGGGCCATGCAGTTGGTAATCATACATTCAATCATTTAAATGGTTGGAAAACAGGAGATAAAAAATACCTCGATGATGTAAGAGAAGCTGCGAAATATATTGATTCACTTTTATTCAGACCGCCGTATGGAAAACTGGGGCGATTTAAGGCACAACAAATAAAGGCTTTTGGTATGCATGTGGTAATGTGGTCGGTATTAAGTGGTGATTTCGACAACAGCCTTTCGGCTGAAAAATGTCGCGATAATGTAATTCTAAATGCAAAAGAAGGGTCAATAGTTGTGTTTCATGATTCGGAGAAATCGTTTACAAGGATGAAAGGCGCACTGCCTTCGGTTTTGCAATATTTCAGCGAAAAAGGTTTTTCATTTAAGTCTTTAAAATAAAATGGGCCTGAGTAGAAACTCCGGCCCGTTTTTAATCCGTACCCTATGAAAACTTTGCCAATTTAAAGTACTTTTGAAAACCAACCAAGTTTTTTCGCAACAATCTTTTTAAATCATTTTTAATTTAACGTTAAGGATTATGACAGATACTCATTCACATATTTATTCAAATGAATTTGAGAGCGATTTAAATTTGGTAATTCAGCGTGCAAAAGATGAGGGAGTGGAAAAAATTTTTATGCCTGCAATCAGCAAAGATGAATATAATATGATGATGTGGGTTCAAAAAAAATACCCGGAATTTTGTTTTCCAATGATGGGTTTACATCCATGCTACGTTAAAGAGGATTTTAAAGAACAACTAGATTTTGTAGAACAGAAATTATCGGAACAAAAGTTTTATGGAATAGGGGAGTGCGGTTTGGATTTTTATTGGGACACAAGTTTTAAAACACAACAGCAAGAGGCATTTGAACAGCAAATTATTTGGGCAAAAGAAAAAAAACTTCCTTTAATAATACATTCAAGAAACTCTACAAAAGACTGTTTGGATTTAGTTGAAAAATATGCCTCAGATGATTTGCTTGGAATTTTTCATTGTTTCAGCGGAACCTTGTACGAGGCAGAAAGGGCAATTAGTTTAAATTTTTATTTAGGGATAGGCGGAGTTATAACATATAAAAATTCAGGCCTTGCTGAAATTGTGGAAAGAATTTCTCTCAACAAAATTGTATTAGAAACAGATGCTCCTTATTTAAGCCCGGTTCCGTTTAGAGGAAAAAGAAATGAGAGTAGTTATTTGAAATATATTGCTGAAAAAATTTCGCACATAAAATCTATTCCTGTTGAGGATGTTTCAAAAATTACTACTCTCAATTCAAAAAAAATATTTGGAGTATAAATTATTTGTTGGGTTCAGAAGAGGCTTGCCAAGCTTCTGATTCGGGTTTAGCCTTTGCAAAAACATCAGTTGCGTGCCGTTTTGCTTTTTTCCATTTTTTCTCCATGTCTCCATCGCAACATTTCCCCTTTTTTCTGCAAAGCATATAAACGGCTGCACCTAATGCACCTGCAGCAATTGCTCCTACAATGATTTTATTCTTTTTATTCATAGCTTTTTTTTAAGCCAGATAGTACAATGAATATGCCAATGAAATTAAAACAGTGAAGGCTGAAAATAGTTAAGGCTTGTTTTAGCCGGGCTTATTGAAAACAAATCACTGCATCCTTCGCGTGAAGCAACAGATACATGAACACGGCCGGAATATTTTTTAAAAAGGTTTAATACAGTTTCAGGGCAATTATTTTCACGGCTTAGATGTGATAAAAATATGTGTGATAAATTTTTTCTTCTAAAGTTTCTGAATAGCTCCAGTGCCTGAGTATTCGATAAGTGGCCTTTTCCTCCTTTAATTCTTTGCTTCAGATAATGTGGGTATTTTCCATTTTGCAAAAGATCTTCATCATAATTTGATTCGAGATAAACTGCATTACATTCAGAAAAATATTTTTTTGTTTTGCCGCACACAACTCCTAAATCTGTAAAAACCCCAATTGTTACTCCGTTTCCTTTTACCACAAAACTATGTGGATCTTCAGCATCATGAATTTTTTTAAATGGTATTATTTGAAGGCCTCCAATATTTATTTCAGCGGCATCTGAAAAAGGAAAAATGAAATCACAATTAATACTTAACCTTGAGTTTTTGAGAGTTGCCGGAGTTATATAAACGGGGATACGGTATTTCATTACAAAACTCTGGAGCCCTTTAATATGGTCAGTGTGTTCGTGAGATATAAAAATCGCTTTAATTGTACCGGGGTGAAGGTTTTTGGAATGCATCCTTTTTTCTGTTTCACGGCAACTCAGGCCGGCATCTATTAAAACGGCTTCAGAATGATTTCCAATATAGTAGCAATTTCCATTGCTACCGGAATTAAGGGAACAGGTAAAAAGCATTAGCGGAGACTAAGGGATTCGAACCCTTGATACAGTTTCCCGTATACACACTTTCCAGGCGTGCTCCTTCAACCACTCGGACAAGTCTCCAAAAAAGAATGCAAAAGTAATGTTTTTTTATTCGATTATTTTTTCAAGTTTGTTACTTCTTGAACCTTTTATAAGAATAGAATAGTCATTAAAATTTTGCTTCGAAAACCAAACTTTTACATCTTCAGCATTTTCAAAATGTAAGGCTTCGGGCATATGATTTTCAAATTCTTTTCCAACAAGTACTACAAAATCCCAGTTATATTTTTTTATCAGGGAAATTAAGTTTTCATGTTCTTTGTTTTCTTCACTTCCCATTTCTTTCATCCCGCCCAAAATTAGCCCTTTATGAGTGGCAGATGATGCAGCAAAATTTTCTATTGCCGCTGCCATACTTGATGGATTGGCATTGTAAGCATCTAATATAATTTTATTGCTTCCTTTTAAAATCAATTGTGACCTGTTGTTAGATGGGATATAATTTTCGATTGCTGAAATAATTTCTGCGTTGCCAACATTAAAATGTTTACCTGCTGCTACCGCAGAAATTATATTATTCAAATTGTAATTTCCCACGAGGTGGGATTTAATAATTTCGCCTGAATTTAATTTTACAAACAGCAAATCTGACTCTAACACGTGTCCATCAACGTTAGTGCCTTTGCCATAAAAAATTCTGGTTTTAACAGCAATGCTCATTTCTTCCAGATATGAATAATTTTTGTTGATGAAAGCGGTTCCATTATTTAAAGCCAGATAATCAAATAATTCTCCCTTTCCTTTTCTAATGTTTTCAGCACTGCCAAAACCTTCAAGATGTGCAGAGCCGCAGTTTGTGATTAACCCATGTGTAGGCTCAACAATTTTGCAATAGCTTTCTATTTCATAGAGATGGTTTGCACCCATCTCAATAACAGCCATTTCAGCATCTTGTTTAATTCTTAAAATTGTTAACGGAATTCCTATATGGTTGTTTAAATTCCCTTCAGTTGTATATGTTTTATATTTTTTATTTAGAACTGCGCTTATGAGTTCCTTTGTAGTTGTTTTTCCATTTGAACCTGTTACTGCAATAAATGGAATATTAAATTGCCTGCGGTGATAGTGAGCTAAATTTTGAAGTGTGGAAAGAGAATTTTCAACATTCAATACTTTATCGTTTTCACTTCCCTGGTTATCGGTTATACAAAGTGATGCGCCTGCATCAAGTGCATCTTTAATAAAAAGATTACCATCAAAATTATTTCCTTTGAGTGCAAAGAAAATATCTCCTTTTTTAATATTTCTTGTGTCCGTAGAAATGGAAGGATTTTGAAGATAAATGCCGTAAAGTTTTTCTATGTTCATATAGTAAACTTAAATAAAAAACCCCCGTTTTATCGGGGGTTAATAAATTATTATTTTTTTCTTTTGTTTTGTTTTCTTTTTCCGAAAATATTTCCGGTCTTAAAGCCGGGTCCTTCGGGCGGGCCCATATAAGTTTGAGCACAACGGAAACCGATTGTTGAAGAAGCCATGTCTTCATCAAGATACCTGCGGGTTCCCGGAGAAAGCCAGTATGGCCTGTCATTCCAGCTACCACCTTTTACAACTCTTGATTTATCACCAACCAGTGTTGTAACTCCATAATTGTAAACTGCATTGCTGATAGAGTCGCCATCTAAATAATTGATAACATTATTTCTTTGGTAGTTTCTTCTGTTTTTAACTTCTTCGTCATCAATGTCAACTTTTTTAAGGTGACCCATGCTGTCTCTTTCATATTCACCTGAACCGTTTTTGTAAAACTTCTGGAATTTATTACCACGATAGTAATTAAAGTCCTGTCCGTCAAGTGGAGTAAGAGGCCTGTAAATATCGCCAACCCACTCGCTAACGTTACCACTCATGTTATAAAGGCCAAAAGCATTCGGGTAAAAAGATTTAACCGGAGCTGTAATAGAAGCTCTGTCATTCAGTCCACCGGCAATTCCCATATTATCACCGCTTCTTCTTTTAAAGTTCGCAAGGAATTTACCTTGGAAGCTACCTCTACGGTTATCTCTAAGGCCATTAGGGTTTTTACCCCATGAGTAAATTTGTTGGTTAGATATAACGTTTTCGCCAGTTTTACTTTCCTTTTTACGAGGGTTAGGGTTTTGTGCAAGAAGGCCGTATGCTGCATATTCCCACTCAGCTTCAGTTGGCAGCCTGTAACCCATAGTTAAAATACCATCTTCAATTTTTACTGTACTGCGAGGTTTATTGTTAACGTCTTTAAGTGGTGATTTTTTTGGTTTGCTACGGTTAGGAATTAAATCCGGATTCATTAAATATGTTTCAGTATTAAATGAACCTTCTGCACCGGCTCCTTTTAATTCTTTTTTTATTGCATCCTTTTTCAGGTAACCTTTTTTTACAAGATTAAGTTCGTTTACCCTGTCTGTTCTCCAAATGCTGAAATCGTGGGCTTGTTGCCA
>JAFDXB010000052.1 GCA_018268175.1 Bacteroidota bacterium
ACAACTGTAGTTGCAGAAGTTGCTGAACATCCGGCAGCGCTGGTAACTGTAACAGTGTAGTTTCCTGCCTGATTTACAGAAACAGAACGGCTTGTTGCGAATGAATTTCCTTCATATTTCCAGTCGTAAGAAGCACCTTCACTTGCAGTAAGAGTTGTGCTGTTGCCTGAGCAGAAAGAAGTAAGGCCTGAAATAGTTGCTTCAGGAACAGGGTTAATTGTAACTTCAACTGTATTTGAGTTTGCACTTAATCCAGAAGCTGCACAAGTTACAGTGTTGTAATAATAAGTGGTTTGTGTAATTGTTCCTGTATTTAAAACAGCAGCATTTGCACCTGTTACTTCAGTAAAGGTTACATTATCTGTAGAACTGTACCACTGAATAGAAATACCCTGATTTGTTAAAGGATCGGTATATCCGGTTAAGGTTATGTCTGTTGATCCTGCAACACAGAATGCAGAAGTTTGTGCAGACGCAGTACCCGCATCAGGAGTTCCTGAACATTCAGGCATAGCCGCAACCAGCAAATCAATTGTTACGTCATCTATTCTAAAGTTATTTGCGCTTGAACTGTTTACTGAACCGGATCCATCTTGTACGAAACCATAAATTCTTACAACAAGCGGCTGGCTTGAAGTAATTCCTGAAAAATTAGAACTGAAACCTCTCCATGTACTGTTTGGAGTTTGTGAGAATGAAGCCGCTGCTGAACCAAAATTATCAGCGCTTGTCCGTATCTCTAAATCGGTTGGCCCTGTAGAAGTTGACCTTGAACCGAAAGAAAGAGAATTTAATGTTACGGTAAAGCCGGCTGCAGGAGTTAATGTAAATTCAAAGTATGCACTTGTTGCTGCATTGAAAGATTCATTTTCGGCAGTTGTAGATGCATTGTACTGACCTGATGCTCCTGTATTATTGCTCACAGATGAAGTATTCAACTGCAAACCTGTCTGGCTTGTATTAGCATTGTTTCCGGCAGAAAAATTTGAAATATTCAAATTATTTACAGGCACACCTGATGATGGTGCCGGATTCGCAGATGAAGTTCCGAAATTCCATTTAACTATTGTAGGCGCTAAGGTTACATTAAAAGATTGTTGAACATCAGTAGCCGCGTTATAGTTTAAATCTCCATCCTGCGAAGCAGTGATAGTTACAGAACCCGGGCCAACAATTGAAACTGTATTACCCGAAACCGTAGCCACTGAAGGGTTAGATGATTCGAATGTAACCGCCAGTCCTGAAGTGCTAGTTGCATTTAATGTAAACGGCAAATCATTGGTATTTTTATCTGAAATCGGATCAAACGAAATTGTTTGATCTGCTTTTAAAATATCAGCACTTAAAACAGGTTGTGAAAGTATGTATTTTGTTGCATCTGCACCAGATAAAACATAGTTAGTAACAATTGCAACACCTGTAGCAGCGTTAGGGTCTGCAAATTCAGCAGTTCCGTTGAAAGAAACATCATCGCTTCCTACAACGCCTACTAAGGATGCACCGCTTAAATCAACAGATGCTGTTGTAGTTCCATCGTAAGTTTTATTGTTAACCACAATCCCTGAAATAGTCAAAGCTTTTGCTGAAACAGTAAAATCCTGCATTTCTGCCGGGGCAGGATTGTAAGAACCGTTGCCCGGTTGTTTAGCTGTTATAGTTGTAGTTCCAACACCAACAATAATTAATGTATTACCTGAAACAAGCGCTACAGAAGGATCTGAACTTGTGTAATTTACTGTTAAGCCTGATGATGCTGAAGCATTAAGGGTAACCGGCGCGTCGCCATAAACTGCAGCAGGTATTGATGGGAAAGTAATTGTTTGATCTGCTAAAGCAGCATTGCTTACATATTGATTTTGATCTACCGGCGTGGCGGGATTATAATTTGCATTACCGGGTTGGCTTGCAGTGATTAGTGAATTACCTGCCCCTACTATTTCAGCGGTAGTTCCACTGATATTTATAACGGCAGTGTTAGAACTTGAATAAGAAATTGGCAGGCCTGAAGTAGATGATGCTGTTAGAGCAAAATCAGGATCATCGGTTGTTTTATCAGGTAAAGCATTAAATGTTATTGTTTGATCAGCCTTAGCAACCACCAATTCAATAGTAACATCTGCAGCTGCATTGTAATTAGCATTTCCGGATTGTGATGCGGTAATAAAAGTAGACCCTGCACCAACAATTGTTAGCGTATTTCCTGAAATTGTGGCAACCGATGGATTATCTGAAACATATGTTACAGGTAATGAGGAAGAACTTGATCCTGTTAATGTAACAGGTGCATCACCGTATGTAGCAGAAGTAGGTCCTGAAAAAGTGATAGATTGATTTGCTTTGTTGATTGTAATATTAACATCAGCGGCAGGGCTTGTACCATGCGTATTAGACGCTGTAACGCTTAAAGTATAACTACCTGCTGTGGTAGGAGTTCCTGTAATAGCACCTGTAGTAGTGTTAAATGTTAAGCCTGGAGGTATTGTACCTGTACTTGAAAAACTTGTTGGAGAACCTGTTGCTGAAACAGTATATGAAAATGATTGTCCTACTGTTCCGGTTGTGCTTCCACCTGTTACAACAGGTGCAACTGCAAGTTCATTTCCTTTAACGAGAATATTATCTAAACGATTGTTTCCGCCATTTCCAGCTCCGGTAAAAGTTACTTTTAGATAAATATTTGTTGCGTTGTTTAAAGCTGCAACTCCTGACAAATCCACAGTTTGCAGAGACCATGACGTAACATTCCTTCCCGTAATTGTAGCTATATTAGTAAAGGAAGTACCGTTGGTACTGTAAGCCCAGGTTTGGGTGGTAAAACCTGCATTGGTTCCTCTGGTAGCATACGATAAATTAATATCCTGGTACCCAGTCGTTGGAAGTTTTAAAACCCATGCCTTTCCATTCGTATTGCCTGAGGGGTTAACAGCAGATAAAGTATTAGAAGCGTCCGGAGGAGTTCTCGGGTCATTTGTATTTATGCCTCCAAATTGATCCAACTCAGATGAAAGTGTCCACGAACTTGAGCCGTTTGTTCCATTGGCGTAAAGGTTTGCACTTGCAGCATTCACACCAAGATTAGCAGGAACTATAACTGCCTTATTTCCGTCAAACGTCCATCCTCCTAAGATCGTCGTTTGAGAATTTGCCGTTCCCATAAAAAGGAACGCAAAAATCATTGTAAAAAGAAATCTAAACTTCTTAATACAGGATCCCCTTAAAAATTGTTTTGTAGAAATTTTCATAATAAAAGTTTTTCTGTATTGCCAATGGCAAAACGTTTATAAATAACTAATAAAATATCCGGAGGAGATTCAAAAAATTGGATTCGGGCAACGAATATAAATTGTTAATTTCAACTAACAAAAAACTTTTTAACTCTTTTATACAGTTTTAAAATATTTGTACCTTTAAGAAAATCTGTTGAATTATGCAGGGAGAACTCAAATCTGAAGAAATAGAAAGGTTGCTATCACAAAATTTTATCGGCCGCATCGGCTGCCACGCCGCCGGAAAAACTTATGTTGTGCCAATTAGCTATGCATATTATAATAATGCTATTTATGCTCATACCTTCGACGGCCTTAAGGTTTCAATGATGCGTGAAAACCCGGAAGTTTGTTTTCAAACAGATAATAACCATGGTAACTCAAACTGGGAATCGGTTATTGCCTGGGGAACCTACGAAGAACTTAAAGATGCAAATGAACGTAATGGCGGATTGCAAATTCTTTCCCAACGTGTTCTTCCTCACAATGCAAGTGAAACAGTAAAGCTTTCTTCTGAATGGCCGTTTGCACCAAAAAGTTTTGAAGATATTGAAGGTATTTGTTTCAGAATTAATCTCAAGGAAAAAACCGGACGATTTGAAAAAACAAAATCGCAGTTTAAATAATCAATTACTAAAAATACTTTCAAATTTATTTAAGTAATCCACGGATGGTTTTCTAAAAAAAATACCTGAATCCTTCCCTTCCCTCATGCCTCTTACAAATAAGTAAATTATTCCTCCAAAATCTTTCTCATAATTAAACCCCGGCTTTCTTTTTTCAAGGTATCTTTTGATAGCTACAGTATATATTAAATATTGCAAATGATAGTTATTTTCTGCCATAGCATTATTTATTGCATCCTGCGAATAATACGATAAATCTTTTCCTAAATAATTTGATTTCCAGTCAAGGATATAATATTTCCCATCATACTCAAAAAACAAATCTATAAAGCCATTCATTATTCCTTCCATCTCTTTAAAATCACGGATTGCAAATGGATATTCTTCATTTTGCAGGCCGGCAAATTTGTTATAAGTAACAACAGATAAAGGGAAATTAAATTCAAATTCATGAAGCATTTTTTCAGGCTTTACATCTTTCAAAAATAACCTTTCTGCTATTTTAGTATTAAACACTACGAAAGCCATTTTTTCAAGGTTGCGGCATAAATTTTCTGGTGCTCCGCGAAAATTCCTGCGAAGCAGATTACTTATAATATCATTCCATTTTTCATTTTGTGAGAAAGAAATTTTCTCAAATATCTGATGCAATAAATTCCCTGTTTGAATGCCGCCTGACAATTCATTAAAAATAAATTTTTCGTATTCATCATCGGCCTCATTTCCCTTTTCTTTATAAACATAGCGTGGCTTAACAGCCAGATTACTATAACTTGTTCTGCGCCAAAATTGTGATAACAACTTAAAATTTTCGGCGACACTTGTTAAAGGTATTTTTGTTTCTTCTGGTTTAAAATTATACACCGATTGAAATTGGCCTGCATTATAAAAATTTAAAAGTTCATTTTCCTTTAAAAGAAATGGAGATAATGAACTTGCAGCTTTTGATTCGCCGGACACGAATAAAAAAGTTTTATAAACAGCCCTGGTCATAGTAACATAAATAAGCCTTCTGTTTTCTTGTTCTTGCTGGCGGTAGTACAATTCCCTTTCATCTTCATTAAAGTCTGAAAATAATTTTAAAATATTCTTTCCCTCCTTGTTTCGGTAATATTTTAAATCATTGCTTTTTGCAGTATGTGTCAACTCAAGCTCGGGAGCTAAAACAATATTATAAGCAAGGCCCTTACTTCTATGGATTGATGCAATTGTTACAGCATTTTCATCACTTTCAATTCTTTGTATATATTCATCGCCTTCCACCCTTCCGGCACGTGCCCGTTTTAACCATCCTATAGTTTCAGGGTTTGATAAATTTCTGTTTGTTTGAATTTTATGCAGCAACTCAGTTAACTGATATAAATTGGTTAAGGCTCTTTCATCACTCTTCAAATTGACATAAACCTGAAAATCCAACATAAAAGATGAAATTGCGGAATACAACCCTTGGGTTGACCACTTGGTTTTATACTTATTAAACAAAGCCGCACTTTCATTTTGATCTAATTCTTTTAGTTTGTCTTTTGTGAATCCTGCATAGCTTCCTAAAAGTACACGGTTGATATTTTCCTGCTTTATATTTTCAAATGAAACTAACAAGTAGTACATAAAATCAGCTTCTTTGCTGTTAGTAACTTTTGATTCATCAACAACAATTGATGCAATTCCCTTTTTATTTAGCAGTCTTTTTATTTCCTTTCCTGTTCTATTCCATCTCACTAAAACGGTAATATCTGAGGGAAGTATTTTTTTGGAATTAATTTTAAACTTGTCGTCAATAAGAAGTTGTTCAATTATTGAAACCGCAGAGTCGGCATTTTTATAATTTTCTGATGCTGCTATAACTGATATACCATTTAATTCAACATCATTTTCTGTAAATGGATTTTTTGCTGACAACGGTGATGCGCAAACGTTTATATATTCAATACTTTGTTCTTCACCTTTAAAAAAGAACGGGTCATCAGTTAAATTAAAAAAAGAATTAAGGCTGTCAATGTATTTTTGAGTTGAACGGAAATTGGTATTCATCTCCCATATTTTGTCAACAAAATCCCTGGCCTTAAAATAAGTTTGAATATCTGAAGACCGAAAAGAATAAATACTTTGTTTAGGGTCTCCAATAAGAAAAATTATTGTACGCTGTTTATCAAATGCCTTGGTAAAAATGTCATATTGTGCAGGGTCGGTATCCTGAAATTCATCAATAAAAACTGCTTTATATTTATTCATCAATTCTTCTGAAAGAATTTTCCCTTCAGCAGAATCCAGCGCTGTTCTCATTCCTGCTATCATATCAGAGAACGACGAAATGCCTTTTGCTGATTTATAAATTTCTAATTCATGTAAAACAAAATTTATGGCATCGCGTATCAACACATCCCGCAATGATAAAAACAAATTTTCCACCAAGTCAATATGTTCCGATATTTTAAAGAAAAATTCTTTCAAATTCTTTAAGTAAGCGGGCCTTTTATTACTCAAATACTTTCCCTTAAAATCATTATAAAATTTTTCTCCATTTTGAAATGGCAAGAATGAGCTTTTGCTGTGATGATTTGAGGCACATATTTTAATTAATTCTTCCTTCGCATTATCTAAAAAATTAAATATTTCTTCTCTTTCCTCCTCATCCTTTTTTATTCTCTCAAGCAACTCACTTACATCGCCTTCGGCGGAATAGAATTTATCATTAAAGTGATCTTTTAAAATTTGGGCTATGTTATCTTTTGAAAAATTAATACTATAAAGTTTCTCTAAAATTTCAACAGGTAATATATTTATATGGCTCCGCCAGAAGTTATTTAAAAATTTATTGGTTATCAATGAAACATCTTGCAAAAGTTCGGTATTGAAATCTTGTTTAGTTTCAAAAGCAAATTCACTGAGAGTTTTCTTGCAAAAAGTATGAATTGTGAAAATTGGCAATTCATCTAATTGCAATAAATTACTTTTTAAAATATCGGCAATATCATCGGTTTTATTTTTGTCAACAACCTGCATAATTGTTTTATCATCAATAGCAGAGCCGGTTGAATATTTATAAGCTTCACGGACAAATTTTCTGATGCGTTCCTTAAGTTCCGCAACAGCGGCATTTGTAAAAGTAACCATCAAAATTTCCTTTATCGGAATTTGCTTTTCAATAATAAGCCGCAAAACCAATATACCCAACGAGTATGTTTTTCCCGTGCCTGCACTGGCCTCAATTAGGTTTGAACCTTTTAATTCAACACTTAAAACATCAAAGCTCTGCATTATTTTAACTTGGTTAAATGCTCAAAAAATATTTTCTCAATTTCTTTAAATTCAGAAAATTTATCCTCTCCTTCAAAAAAATTATTCTCTTGTTCCAGTAAAACATATTTATCATTAAACCCGAAATTATCAGGCCTCTTACGAAAATGATTAAAGTAATTTTCATAAGATTCTAAAACTTTTGAAGAAAATAGTTCAGGGTTGAAACACACCATTTTTTGATTATTAAGTTTAAATATTTTTAAAAGTGCAGTTAACTGAATTTTTGCCTCAGCAGAATTTAAAAATAGTTCCGAACTTATTTTACCATCACTTTTAATAATAACCATTGAATCTGCTTCACCTGATGCAACAGCAACATAAAACTTAATTAATTCAGCAACGTAATGTTTTCCTGTAATTTTTTTTGAAAAAATAACGGGTAAGTATTTCCTGTTGAAAATATTTGAAATTGTTCCGGAAATTATATTTCCTTCAATTTCCAGATTAATATTTAATTGCCTTTCATTTGAATCACGAGTTAAGATTTTAAAAGTTGATTTCACGGCATTAACATCTTCTAAAATTTGCCTGTATTCAATTTCACCTGAACTTTTTAATGGAAACATTCCTTCCATTATCCATTTTTTCATCAAATCCTTTTCACCATCATATTTAAATAATTCATTTTTAAAATTCCATGCATTAAGACTATCAACATTAAAAACTTCTTGTTCAGGAAGCAAAGTATCAGCGTCCTCAAGCTTTACAGACAAAATTTTATTATAATAGTACTTTATCGGATTTTTAAAAAAACTTATTAATTCATCAACAAAAATTTCAGCAACATCCAAAGTTTCATCGGTTTGTTTGGCGTTGAAAATTTTTAGCGGCTTTGCCGGAATAAAATTCAAATAATTTATATAACCGGGTTCATTACCATACTTCACACTTGAATTGTGAAGTGGATGTTTGCATATAAAATTATATCCTGAAACCTCCGATTTTTCGTTAATGTAATCAATCAATTCATCAATTAATGTTGAGGGTGGAAGAATGCCATTGTTGTTGGAACTTTGGCCTATGTAACTTATATACAAATATTCTCTGGCACTCAATATAGTTTCTAAAAATAAATGCTTGTCATTATCTTTTGTATTCCTGTCGCCCTTTCTGCGTTCGGTATTAAGTAAATTAAAGCTAAGCCTGTTATCGCTCCGCGGAAAGTTGTCGAAATTTAAACCAAGCATTGCCACAACTTTAAAAGGAATGCTTCGCATAGGAATTAGAGAACAAAATGTAATGCCGCCAATACCAAAACGAGATTCCTTTTTTTCCGAAGACAATTGTTGCAAAAACACTTCTGCAAAAACTTCATAAACGATTTTCTCTTTTACTACACCGGAAGAAAGTGAAATTTTTTCAAGGTTACTCAACAAAGTATCTATTTCATCATTGGAGTTTCCAAGAAAATTAATAATCAATTCCTCAAAATATTCCACCCATTGCCTTAGCGTTTTTGTTTCCTTTTTTTCGTTAACGAATTGAATAAGTATATCAGCAAAATATATAAAGTTTATTAGTTCAGATGCACTTATGTCATTATCAAAATCACATAAAAAATATTCATCATCGTTATCATTAAAATCTTCACAGCCCATACACATACTGTACAAAATTTTTCTGATTCCATATTCCCAGCTTAAAAAAATACTGTCATCAGTTTTACTTCCGGAAATACCAAGTTTCAATGCAGCCTTTTCTATAATTTTACGGATATTATCAGGGTTTTGGAGTCCAAATTTTTCCCGTAACACAGGCGATTCAATCAATGACATAATATTCTCGCCGGTAAAATTTTCTTCACCGAACAGTAATAATTCTTTTACAGTTGAAATTAAGGTTTGGCTGTTATCTATTGATTCATCGGCAATGTTATAATTGAATTTGTAAGGGCTATTATCAAACACTGCTTTAATATATGGTGCATAAGAATCAATATCACTCACCAAAACCAATATTTCATTTGCTGATAACGGATTTTTATTTAGAGAATAATTTTCTGTAAGGTTTACAAGATAATTATACAGAACCTCAATCTCCCTTATTATTGTATAACATGAATTAATGGTAAGCGAACCATCTTTTAAATCACTTTCCTTAAAAATATTCCGCTGCTCATCAACTGCGTTATTAAAAATGTCATTTTGAATTTTCCCTAACAGAGTTTTCGTTTGTGGCTCACAGTCATCCACAACATCATAATCATTTAAAACATTTTCATTTTTAAAAAGAAGCGAATAAGTATCGCGTAAAATTTTCCCCCAACTCATTAACAGCGGGTTTCCAATTATCAGTTCTTCACCGTTCACCATTTTTTTTTGCCGCAGGAAATTGCTGTACTTTTCACTTACATCTTCTTGCCAGTATTGGAGAGGCGCAGGGTTCAATAAATAAAAACGTATTTCGATGTGCTGAGAAAGAGCCATCAATAAATTAATATGGTAAGGTGTTATTATCGAAATTCCGAACAAGTTTACGTATGGTAGTTTTTCTTTTATAAGAGAAAGTTTCTCAGGTGAGTTTAAACTTTCAAGAATTATTGCACTTACATCTGCCTTATCAGAATATATATCTCCAAAATCTTTTTTGATACTTTTCCAAAGGTATTCCTGCCATGATGATGCTTGTGCCGAAAGGTTTTCATTCCATTTTTCTATAACATCATTACGATAAATTTGATATTGATCAAAAAGGTCTGCAGTTACAGCGGATAATGAAAAACGCTTTTTATTGTTAAAAACATTTTCACTTAAATAATAAGCGGCAACTTCGGGGTATTGACTTATAAATTCTTCACTTTCAAATTTGGAATATATCATCCAAAATAAATTTGAAGAGTTAAGCGACACCCCAAAGCTGTGCCCAACAATTCCTGCAATTCTTGAAATTAAATCGTTGGGTGAAAGAAATTGAATATTTGCGGCTATACCTTCACGCAGTGCAATACCGGTAAGAAGCCAGTTCATCATTCCACGGGTTTGGGTAACAACTTCATTGGGCACAAAAATATCTTTGTTTTCCTCTGCAAGGTTTTTTTCCATTTTTATTGCGAGGGACTCAAGTGAATTTGAGCCATATAATTTTAAAGCCATCAGCTGTTTATCTCTTTAAATCTTTCAATTAATCCGGAACCCCTTTCAACTTTCTGCGAAGCAGTTTGCATAATAATTTCCTGTGTTGCCTGTATAATTACTTTTTGTTTTGCCCTTGTTACGGCAGTATAAAGTAGTTCACGCGTTAACAAAGGTGAATTCTTTTCTGGCAATACAACCAGTATTTTATTAAATTCTGAGCCCTGGCTTTTATGAATCGTCATTGCAAATACAGTTTCTGCTGAATGTATAAATGCAGGCACAACACCGTTTTCTTTATTTTTAAACCATGCTTTCAAATTTCCATTTCCATCTTTACGAATAATTCCTATATCACCATTAAATAAACCCAGATTATAAAGGTTGGAAGTTATAATTATCGGGCAATTATGGTAATATTTACCCTGTATATCAATAAGGCCTTCTTTCAGAAGATAATTTTCAATTTTATTATTGAGGCTGTAAACACCATGATCGCCATTGCGAACAGCACATAAAACCATGCAGTTGCTAAATTTGTCTAATGCTTTGTTTATGTCCGGTTCTTCAATAAAACTCCTGTATCCTTCTATAAAATCATTAAATACTTTTTCAGAATATGAATTGTCAATAACAACATCATCATCACTAAATTCCTTAAGTGCATTTTCATCATTTTGTATAACAGCTTCGCTGAAAAGCCCAATTCCCTTTTCTTTTGAAAACCTGTGGCTATAAACAAGCCCAACCAAATGGTCATTAAGAATGTGCTTCACAGTTGAAACATTTTCATCAAAGTTTTCTTCTGAAAACATTTTAAAGAAATCAATAGTTTCTTGTGAAAAAGTATTTATTTTTTCAACAGTGCGGCAAAGGTCTCCGAACAAACTACCGGCTTCAACAGATGCAAGCTGATCTTTATCGCCAAGCAAAATAAGCCTTGCAGTTTCAGGAATTGCTGCAATTAGTTTTGCAAATAATGCTGCATCTATCATTGAACTTTCATCTGCAATTATAAGGTCTATTGGCAATTTAAATTTTGGGTCCTGCCTTTTATATTTTTCTAAAAACCTGTGAATGGTTGAAGGTTGAAAATTGTTCTTACCATTATTGTTTAGGGTTTCCGCCATGCGGGATGCGGCCTTCCCGGTTGGGGCAACAATTGCTACTTTCAATTTAGGATTTTCGAGTTGCAGCAATTTTAATATTTTTGAAACTGTAGTGGTTTTTCCTGTTCCCGGACCACCGGTAATTATTGTGAAATTTTTTAAAACTGAAAT
>JAFDXB010000053.1 GCA_018268175.1 Bacteroidota bacterium
CAAACTTTTTGGGATGGTAATTATTTTATAATTGCAGATGCAGAATTTCAAAAATAAGAGGCCATTATGTCATTTTTTAAAAAAAAATACATTAATGAATTTAGTATTGTGATTTTTATGTGGATTAAAAACGTTAAAAACTAAATTTTATCAACGACATTTAATGGCTTTTGATTAAATTACGAATAAGATACCCAAGTATGAGAAACAACCCATTCAGGCCGGAAGATGAACTTAAAGAATTATTAAGCAAATATTCAAATCTGCGTTTAGGCAAAAGCCATTCATATATAGATGAGGAAGGTTTTGAGGCAATTATTAATTATTACGATGATATTGATAAATATAATTTAGCGCTTGAGGCTGTAAATTTAGCTTTGGAAATGTATCCATCTTCTGCCTCGCTTCTTGTAAAAAAAGGCGGAGTTTTAATTTCATTAAAAAAGTACCATGATGCCATAAATTACTTAGATATGGCTTCAATTTTTGATAGTTCAGATACAAATATTTTTATTCTTAAAACTGAAGCTTACCTGGCCTTAGACGAACAGGCAAAAGCTGCGGCATTACTTGAAGATGCACTGCAGTTTTTTGAAGGAGCTGAAAAAATAGAACTTCTATTTGAACTTACAGATGTTTATGATGATTATGAAGAGTTTGATAAATTATTTAATTGCCTGAAATTAATAATAGAGCTCGACCCGGAAAATGAAGAAGCTCTTTTTAAAATGTGCTTTTGGGCTGATTTTTCCGGCAGGTATGAAGAAAGTATTGAATTGTATAAAAAGGCAATAGACCAATCGCCATACAATAAACTTTTATGGTTCAATTTGGGTTCAGTTTTTCAAAGCATGAAGTTGTTTGAAAAAGCAATTGATGCATACTTATATGCAACCGCCATAGATGATAAATTTGAATTTGCTTATCATAATTTAGGTTATGCATATATGCAGAGCAAAAAATATAAACTCGCTATTGAAGCGCTTGAAAAGGCAATGGAATTATTCGTGCCTGAAGCTGATGTTTATGTTTCGATAGGTGATTGCTACAACAAGTTGAATAATTTTGCGCAAGCAAGATTTTACTTTAAAAAAGCCAGCCATCTTGATCCGGAATTAGGGTCATTTCATTATTACATAGCAATAACCTACATGAATGAGTATAACTGGCAAATGGCTGTTAAATCACTTACTTTAGCCACCAAGCTTGATGGTATGAAAGCAGATTATGAAATAGCTTTAGGAAGATGCTTTTTTCATTTAGATGATATTGCGGAAGCTATAAATCATTTTGCAAATGTGGTAAAACTAAAGCCAAAAGTTCAAAGTGGATGGATAGAATTGCTGAAAACTTTATTCTATGCTGAATTACATGAGCAAGGATCTGAGTATTCGTCTATAGCCTATATTGAAACAAATGCCAAACCTATATTTATATTTTTCAAGGCTATGTTTTTAATAGAGTCATCAAAAATTAAGGAAGGCTTGGAAGTACTCGAAACCGGCTTGATGAAAAATCCGCAGTTGGTAAAAAAAATAATTGATATAGATCCACGGCTCTTGCACCTGCCTAAAGTGGCAGAATTAATTTCACGCTATAAAAAGAAACGCAGTTAGTTTACTTCTCAAATTTTATATTTGCGTTTCAAAACGCTGTTTTTATGAATTTTGACATTTCCCAAATTCCCGACAGGCTTTCAAAACCACGGGTGAGCGGCCTTACAATGGTTATGGATAAAGGTTTGAGCGCCGCAGAAGTTGCTAATTTTATGGACATTGCATCTCCTCATGTTGATATGGTGAAGCTTGGATTCGGAACCGCTTATGTTACGCCTAACCTTGAAAAAAAGCTTGAAATATACAAACAATATAATGTTCCCCTTTATTTTGGCGGAACCTTATTTGAAGCATTTTTAATTCGAAATCAGGTTGACGATTATATTTCTATTTGCAAAAATTTTGGGGTAGGGTTTATGGAAGTCAGCGATGGTTCAATTACAATCCCTCATGCCGAAAAATGTGGTTATATTGAAAAGTTAACCCAGCATGGCACTGTCCTTTCTGAAGTTGGAAGCAAAGATGCAACTAACATTATGCCTCCTTATAAATGGATTGAATTGATGAAATCTGAACTCGCAGCAGGTTCATCTTATGTAATTGCTGAAGCCCGTGAAGCCGGAAATGTTGGAATATACCGTGGCACAGGAGAAGTGAGGGAAGGGCTTGTACAGGAAATACTTACTCAAATTCCTCAGGAAAAAATTATTTGGGAAGCTCCACAAAAAGCACAGCAATTGTATTTTCTTCAACTGTTGGGCTGTAATGTAAATCTCGGTAATATAGCCCCTGCCGAAGTTTTAGCGCTTGAAGCAATGAGAGTTGGATTAAGAGGTGATACTTTTCATCTTTATTTAAATAAATGAAAATATTCGGACTTATAGGTTTTCCATTAGGCCATTCATTCTCCAAAAGTATTTTCGATAAAAAAATTGCGGAAAGTGGCCTCAACGCCAAATTTCAAAATTTTGAACTTCCGGATATAAATTTATTTCCCTCATTATTAAGCAATAATATCGGCCTTGCCGGAATTGCAGTTACCATTCCTTATAAAAAAACTGTGATTCCATATTTGGAGGAATTAGATTTGTCTGCTTCTGAAACCGGCGCTGTTAATTGCATTAAATTTTCAAAAGGAAAATCAATAGGATACAATACCGATGCTGCAGGATTTAAAAAGTCATTTGATTTGATTAAATCTGAAAAAAAAAGGTGCCTTGTTTTAGGAACCGGTGGCGCTTCTAACGCAGTTAGATATATTCTTAAAAATGAAAATGCAGATTATTTAACTGTTAGCAGAAGCAACGACAAAAATTTCATTCCATACAGCAATATAAACTCTCAATTACTGAAAAATTTCCCGATAGTGATTAACTGCACTCCTTTGGGAATGTTTCCTAATATTTATTCTTTACCGCCACTTCCCTATAAATACCTGACAACTGAAAATATTTTATTTGATCTTGTTTACAATCCGCCGGTAACGGCGTTTATGAAAGAGGGAATTCTAAGAGGGTGTATTGTAAAAAATGGTTTGGAAATGTTGAACTTTCAGGCGGATGAAAATTGGAAAATTTGGACATCAGCCGTTTAAATATTTTATAAATTTATCCACGGCTTTTTTTCTGTGGCTAAATTTATTTTTTTCTTGAATGTCCATTTCAGCAAAAGTTTTTTCAGAGCCGTCAGGTATAAAAACAGAATCGTAGCCAAATCCTTTACTGCCTCTTTTTTCCGTAATTATTTTACCATAACATTCGCCATCAAAATATTTTATTCCTGTTTTTGAAATATAACAAACAACAGTTTTGAAATAAGCTGTTCTGTTGTTGAGGGGCAGCAGCGAAAGAAGTTTATCAATATTTTCTTCATTAGATGCATTTTCTCCGGCAAACCTTGCGCTTCTTACACCAGGCGCTCCATTTAAAGCCTCAGCAAAAAGCCCCGTATCTTCTGAAAAGCACGGTTGAGAACTTAATTCATAAATAGTTTTTGCTTTTTGCAAAGCATTTTCTTCAAGAGTAAAAAACGGTTCATCAATTTCAATATTAATTTTCGCTTCCTTTAGCGATAAAATTTTAAAACCTTCTTTTAAGGATTGACGGATTTCAATTACTTTATTTAAATTATTAGTAGCAAAAATTATTTTGGAAGGAATATTCTTTTCAGGCATTGCCAAAGTTGTTTTTTTAATTCAGAATCGTTTTTAATAATACTTAATGAAGGTGCAGTTAAATATATTTTTTCATTGAAAGGCTGTACCTGAAAATCGGGAAATACTATTGGCAATTTCAAATTGGCTGAATTATTTCCAAAGTATATTACAACTTTGCTTTGTGCTGAAATTATATCACTGCCCGATTGAATAATATCAACTTCATTGAGAGATAATTCGCATGCGCTTAAAACCTTTTCCAGGAATATCATAATTTCTTCTGCAGTAGGATTTTCGTCATTTATTATTAAAATTTCTTTTTTGTAATCACCTGCCAACTCAACAGGTTTTGAAAAATTGTAAAGGCTTTTTTTATAGAAATCAGTGATTAATGCAGGAGGAAGTTTAAATGATGAATCCATTTTGAAATATTAAGTGTACTATTTTTCGTTTCTTTGCACAAAATTAGTCATTATGAATACAGTAGCAGATATTAAGATTTCAAGAGTAACTAAATCTAAATTATCAGAATTAAATCTTCATAATATACCTTTTGGTAAATTTTTTACTGATCACATGCTTGAAGTGGATTATGAAAACGGTGCATGGGGAACGGTTCAAATTAAGCCGTACCAAGATCTTGCACTGGCACCATCGTTAGCTGCTTTGCACTACGGACAGGCAATTTTTGAAGGTATTAAAGCTTATAAAAATGAAGAGGGGGAAGGAGCAATATTTCGCCCTTTTGAAAACTTTAAAAGGTTCAACTTTTCAGCAACCAGAATGCAAATGCCGGAAGTTCCCGAAGAAATTTTTATTGATGGAATGAAAGAACTTTTAAAATTAGACCAGGCTTGGATTCCAACATTTGCGCAGCATTCATTGTACATACGTCCTTTTATGTTCAGTACCGACGAAATGATAGGAGTGAGGCCAAGTGAAAAATATAAGTTCATGATTATTTTAAGCCCTACAGGTCCTTACTACAGCAAACCAATGCGTATTTATGTTGAAGAAAAATATATCAGAGCTGCTCCCGGAGGTACCGGTGCTGCAAAAACAGCAGGAAATTATGGGGCTTCAATGTATCCGACTGCAATTGCAAAAGAAAAAGGTTATGATCAGGTTCTTTGGATGGATGGTTTGGAACATAAATATGTTCAGGAGTGTGGAACAATGAATGTGTTTTTTATTATTGATGGAAAAGCTGTAACTCCAAGCCTTGAAGCAGGAACTATACTTGCCGGAGTTACCCGTGATACAGTTATTGATATCTTCCGTGAGGAAGGAATTGAAGTAGAGGAGCGGCCTTTAAACATAGATGAAGTAATCTCTTCTTACAAATCAGGAACCTTAACTGAGGTTTTCGGTACAGGTACGGCGGCAACAATTTCAATGATTAAAGAGCTGAGGTATAAAGATTTTGTAATGGAATTTGATGTTGAAAAAACATCAAAAACTAAGCAGGTTGCAACCACTCTTGATAACATCAGATATGGGAAAACAGCTGATACACATAACTGGATGGTAAAAATTTAATAAAAGATTTAAATTTTTTGGTTTCGCTTAGAAAAATTCCCTTACCTTTGCGTTCCGAAAAATAAAACGGTATTATGCCAACAATACAACAATTAGTTAGAAAAGGTAGAGAAGTAATTAAAACAAAAAGTAAGTCAAGAGCTTTAGATAGTTGCCCGCAACGCCGTGGTGTTTGCACAAGAGTATATACTACAACTCCAAAGAAGCCGAATTCTGCTTTAAGAAAAGTTGCTAAGGTTAGATTGACAAACAAAATTGAAGTAATTGCATATATTCCGGGTGAAGGCCATAACCTTCAGGAACACTCTATCGTTTTAATACGTGGTGGAAGGGTTAAAGATTTGCCGGGTGTAAGGTATCACATCGTAAGAGGCAGCCTTGATACTGCCGGCGTAAAAGACCGTAAGCAAAGCCGCAGTAAATACGGCACTAAAAAAGTAAAAGCAAAAAAATAATTAAATAAAGAACAATGCGTAAAGCACAAGCCAAGAAACTTCCTTTAGCTCCGGATCCAAAGTTCAATGATATATTGGTTACTCGTTTTGTGAACAACCTAATGTGGTCTGGCAAAAAGAGCGGAGCGTATAATATTTTTTATGATGCTCTTGAAAAGGTGGCTAAACAAACCGGAGAAGATGGTTATGAAATCTGGAAGAAAGCTCTTTCTAATATCACGCCGGGCGTGGAAGTTAGAAGCCGTCGTATTGGTGGAGCTACATTTCAAATTCCTTCAGAAGTTCGTGCCGATAGAAAAATTTCACTTAGCATTAAATGGATGATAAGATACAGCAGAGAGCGTAATGGCAGAAGCATGGCTGAAAAACTTGCTAATGAAATTGTTGCTGCAAGTAAAGGTGAAGGCGCTGCATTTAAAAAGAAAGAAGATACTCACCGTATGGCTGAAGCTAACAAGGCTTTTGCTCATTTCAGAATATAATTCTAATAAAACAAACAATTAAAGAGCCGTTCAGCAATGAGCGGCTTTTTATTTGTGGGAATGTTTCATGCGTCCCGAAACATGGCTTAAAATTGAGTAAATATTTCGTTAGAAACGAAACATGGCTCCGATTATCTTACTAAAGTAACTACACCTTTCTTGGTAATGATATTTCCCTGGCAAACTACCTGAGCCATCCAAATATATGATTGGCTATTTGGCTTTACTCCTTTTACTGTGCCGTCCCAACCAAGTGAGGATGAATTGGGGGCAAAGTTGGTTCTTTCAAAAACTTTATTGCCGCTGCGGTCGAAAATGCAAAAACTTTTAATTGTTTCATAGCCTTCTGCCATTGGGAAAAAATAATCGTTTAATCCATCGCCGTTAGGCGTAAATGCAGTGGGCACAAACAATTTGCTCGTTGAGCAATCCATTATCAAATTGATATTATCTTTTGCTGTACAACCATAAATATCTTCAACTGTAATTGTTAGCAATTCAGATTTTTGCATAACACCTGAAGGTGAAGGGCAATTTATACAATTTAGAACAGGAGAATTTGTCCATGAGTAAGAATTTATACCTGAACTGTAAACAGGATGGATAGTAAAGGGTTCTCCAAAACTTAATACTTTATCAGGGCCTGCATCAACAGTGGGCAACGCATGAACTTTCAATTTTACAATTGCAGAATCTGAAAAACATCCTACACTGTCGCGCAAGGAAACTTTATATTCAATATCATTTGTTGCCGTAACAAAGGGGTTCAAAATATTACTGTTGCTAAGCCCTGTTGCAGGTTCCCATTTAGCAATTCCATTGCCTGATGCAAGATATTGAAATGTAGTTCCTGTACAAACTGCTGTATCGGAAGGATTAACAGTCAACCTTATAGGTTCGTAAACTTTAATCGTTGAAATATCTGTATTCCGGCATCCATATTCTGAAACTGCTGTTGCAATATATTGTGTGGTTTCTCTCGGGCGAACTACAATAGTATCACAATCCCTACAACTTACATCCGGATTATTAAACCAAAATATAGAATCAGATGAGTAAGCAATTAGTTCAACACTTCCACCCAAGCAAATCGTATCCTTGCCCGGAAGAATATTTACCTTAGGAAGGGGATTTACTTTTACAACATGCATTTTTTTGTTCTTACATCCATTTATATCTCCAACGGTAAGTATCACCGGATAAGAACCCGGGCCGTCAAATTGTAAAGAATCAGGATTCTGTTCATGACTCACATAGTTTCCGAAATTCCAATCATAAACTGATATTGGCTCATCAGAAAAAAATGGGTGCGAATTATTTTGCACATGCAGAAGAGTATCAAAACATAACATTGAAGGTGATTCAAAATCAGCAATAGGGCCACGCACTTTAATTTCATTTGCTAAATGCAATGTGTCATTACATGTATTCGGGAAATTATCGCGTATTACCAAGAAGTCTTCGTAAATGCCATGCTGTGATGGGTTGAACTGTAAATAATTAGTGTCAGCATCTATCGTCTGTCCATTAATGTTATAAATATATTTAAAGTTCGCTTCTTCAGGATAATCATTTAATACATTATAAATTAATGCGCTGTCTTTACAAACTGCATTTTTATTAACTGTGAATATAGGTTGAGCGGTAAATATTTCAGTTTTAAGGCTGTCGCGGCAACCGGTTATATCATCAACTACCAACTGATCAACAAAATTACTTCCCACTAACGGATATGTAAAACCGCCATGAACTGAAACTGTATCTTTCACTTCTGCAAAAGCGCCTCCATACGTCCATTGTAAATGACTTACATTACCTCTGGTTCTTGAAGGAAATGTAAATTCATTTTTGTTGCTACAGGTGTTTCTAACATCATAACCGGCAACAACACCTTTAATGTAAATATTTAATGAATCTGATATTCCGGCGCAGCCGTTCATATAAGGTACTACAGTAATCGTATTATTTTCCAGAGTGCGGAAGCGGTGTGTGGTTGCCGTTCTGTCAATGCTATCTTTGCTGGTTGGTGTCCAATTCCATACATAGTAGTTTGCATTTGTTGCAGTACTTAAAAACTCAATATTTTCAGAACTGCAAAATGAATCCTTTGGTTCTACAGTTTTAATTAATAAATCTGTTGGTGGAATACCAAAAGCAAATTTTGGAAACTGGACTGTGGCTTCACAACCCATGTTTGAAATGATCTTCAGTTTTGCATTTGTTATGTCATTTGTTGAAGTGTAAACATGGTTAATATTATTGCTTGAATTTGTTAATGAAGTACCATCACCAAAATCCCATATTGCCTGAGAAAGCATATCTTCTGCTATGTATGTTGCGCTAAAGCGGAATTTTACCCCTGCCGGAACGCAACCGCTTGTTTTGCTCATTGTTGCGGATAACTCAATGGGTTGCACTTTTACATTTTTGGTGGCCGAAGCAGTACAACCAAACTGATTGGTTGCCTTAACGGCGACTGTATAATTCTCAAAATGCTCAAATCTGTGAGTTTGTGTTGTATTAGTTGATGTAATTAAAGAGGAGTTATCTCCAAAATCCCATGTGTAATTAATTACATCATTGCTGCCACGAACATTAAAAGTGATATCATCAGCTTTACAAATTGTTGACCTTCCTGATGTTAAGGAAACAGTGGGAGCATTATTTATTGTAATTGTTTTGGTTTTGGTGATTGCCACCTCACCGTAAATTGCAATTAGCGTAACCTCATAAGTTCCCCCGTTAGTATAAACAACCCTTTCGGTTTGACGATTTCCTGATTTGCCATTTCCAAATCTCCAAACAAGTGCAGTTGGAGTTCCTTCTGAGGTATTTTGAAATGTAACAGGTTGTGGGGCACAGAGAGTATTATTGTTCGAGCTCCAGGAAAAGTCAACCCTTTGAGCTGAAATTGTTAGCGCAAGTATGTTAAAAAGTATAAGGTAAAAAATCTTCATACTGTTAATTAGGTGTTTAATAACCTAAAATCCAAAAGATATGCCTAATGGAAATTGTGGAATTGCAATGGAAAGATTAATACCTTAATTGGCCTTGTTATAGAATTAAAGGATAGCTGAAAAAGGCAAAGCCAGTGAATATTATACTCTAATATAGCTGGAATGGTATGTAAAATTAATACATATACATTAAAAATAAAAGGGAAAAAATTTCTACTAATTAGTTTTTTGTTGAATCTGCAGCCTCAATTTCTTTTTCCGGCTGTTCAGGTTCAGTTAATGCAGGTTCAGGTTCATTTTTACCTTTTTTACTTTTAATTTTTTGAATTCTTTTATTTTTTGCCGCCTCTAACTTTTTATTTTTTTGCTTTTCTGCAATTTCATCGCTCTCTATTTTATCTTTTGCATGCTGAATAACAAAGTAAAAATCAAGATGGGCATTCTCGTCAGTTAAGGCATCAGCGCCATACATCAAAAGCCTGCTTTTATCAGTAAATGTCGTTTGCTTTGATGGTGTCATTCCGGCGTTAGCTAAAAAATAATCACCGTCAATTAAACCTAACGAAAAAATAGCCGTTTCAGGTTTGCGCCCTTTTCCACTGTAAATCATAGCCTGCATTATTTTATCGTTGAGGTCCATAAAATATTCAGCGCTGTCGCGCTTTTTCAATTGGTAATAGGCATAAGACCTTTCTTTGGTTGCGCTAAGACTAAGAGGATGTGTTTTTAAATATTTTTCCGTTTCTTCTAAAGCTTCTTCATAATATCCGTTATCATTAAGCTCTATAATTTCTTTTTCCGTTTCCATGTCTTTTACAGGTTTATAATATTTGTTTTCAGTAAAACCTATTAAAAGAGCAAGGGTTTCTGCTTTAGTTAATGTGGGGTCATTTTCGAGGTAACGCTTTATAAGAGTGTTGTAGTAAAGACTGTCATTTTTATCTTTAGTTTTTTCCAGAATTGTTTTAAAATCTCTCTTATAATTAAATGGCTGCCCTTCGGCAGAAAACAATATCAAAAGAAAAATAGCAGTAAAAAGCGGTTTCATTAGGCTAATTTCACGAAAGATATGTTAATATTTCAATAGGTGTTAAAAAGTTTTAATTAGCACAAAAAAGGTGCTTATTATTAATAAAAAAATATTATTTTTGCGGCGCTAAACGGGTCGGCATTTGAGTTTTTAGCTGAAACTATTTAGCATTATATGAGAGTTCAATAATACATATCAACACCCCACCTTTTCATTTCTTAAAGGTATTAAGGCACTTTAAAGCGCCAATCTCATCAATCAATTTTTAAAATTAATAATCAAATAAACAAAAATGGCAGATTTACGTTATCAACGGAATTTTGGTATTGCCGCTCACATTGATGCAGGTAAAACCACAACTACTGAGCGTATATTGTTTTACACCGGAGTAAACCACAAATTAGGTGAAACTCATGATGGTGCTGCAACAATGGACTGGATGGCTCAGGAACAGGAAAGAGGTATTACCATTACATCAGCTGCAACAACTTGCTTCTGGAATTTCCCTACAACACAGGGGCAAAAAACTCCTGAAAGCAAACAATATAAATTTAATATTATAGATACTCCCGGCCACGTGGATTTTACTGTGGAAGTTGAACGTTCTCTTCGTGTTCTCGACGGATTGTTATCCCTGTTTTGTGCAGTGTCTGGAGTTGAACCGCAAAGTGAAACTGTT
Source organism: Bacteroidota bacterium (assembly GCA_018268175.1). GTDB lineage: Bacteria > Bacteroidota > Bacteroidia > Chitinophagales > Chitinophagaceae > Ferruginibacter. The sequence goes on from JAFDXB010000053.1 coordinate 10,854, forward strand.
TGGCGTCAGGCAAACAAATACAAAGTACCACGTATTGGCTTTGTAAATAAAATGGACAGAAGCGGAGCTGATTTCCTTAATGTTGTTAAGCAGGTAAAAGACATGCTTGGCGGAAACGCTGTGCCTCTTCAGTTGCCTATCGGCGCCGAAGAATCTTTCAAAGGTGTTGTTGACCTTATTACAATGAAGGCAATTATCTGGGATGATGCATCTCATGGAATGACTTACAAAGAAGTGCCTATTCCGGAAGATATGGTTGAAGATGTTAACCAATGGAGACAACAACTGATTGAAGCTGTTGCAGACTATGATGATACATTGCTTGAGAAATTCTTCGATGATCCAAATTCAATCACTGAAGATGAAATTCATGCAGCAATCCGCAAAGCAACAATTGATATGTCCATCATTCCAATGATGTGCGGATCTTCTTTCAAAAATAAAGGCGTTCAAAAAGCACTTGATGCTATTGTGCGTTATTTGCCGGGACCAAAAGATATTGAAGCTGTTAAAGGTATCAATCCTGATTCAGGTGAAGAGGTTATCCGTGAAGCTGATCCTAAAGCTCCGTTTAGCGCTTTGGCTTTTAAAATAATGACCGATCCCTTTGTAGGAAGGCTGGCTTTCTTCCGCGTTTACAGCGGCCACCTTGATGCTGGTTCTTATGTATTAAATACCCGTACAGGAAAAAATGAAAGAATCAGCCGTATCATGCAGATGCATGCAAACAAACAAAACCCTCTTGATTTTATTGAGGCAGGCGATATTGGTGCAGCCGTTGGTTTTAAAGATATTAAAACCGGAGATACTCTTTGTAACGAAAACAATCCAATTGTTCTTGAAGCAATGACTTTCCCTGAACCGGTTATCGCTATAGCGATAGAACCTAAAACTCAGGCTGACGTTGATAAAATGGGAATGGCAATTGCCAAACTTGTTGAAGAAGACCCTACTCTACGTGTAAACACAGACGAAGATACAGGCCAGATCATTCTTCGCGGTATGGGCGAGCTTCACCTTGAAATTATTATTGACCGTTTGAAAAGAGAATTTAAGGTTGATGTTAACCAGGGTGCGCCTCAGGTTGCTTACAAAGAAGCTTTCCATGCTACTATTGAACACAGGGAAATTCTTAAAAAGCAAACCGGTGGACGTGGTAAATTCGCGGACATTATTTTTGAAATCGGCCCTGCTGATGAGGAATATTTAAAAGATGGTAAATCAAACTTCCAGTTTGTGAATGCATTGTTTGGAGGCTCAATTCCTAAAGAATTTGTTCCTGCAATTCAAAAAGGTTTTGAAACTGCAATGGGTACAGGTGTTCTTGCCGGTTATCCGATGGAAAGCATGAAAGTTACCGTAAAAGATGGTTCATTCCACCAGGTTGACTCTGATGCAATGTCGTTTGAACTTTGTGCTAAGCAAGGTTTCCGCGAAGCGGGAAGAAAAGCAAGCGCTACTTTACTTGAACCAATTATGAAAGTTGAAGTTCTTACTCCTGATCAGTACATGGGTGATGTAACAGGTGACTTGAACCGCAGGCGCGGAATGCTTGAAGGTATGGACAGCAAACATGGTGTTCAGGTTATTAAAGCTAAAGTGCCTTTAAGTGAAATGTTCGGTTATGTAACTCAGCTTCGCTCATTAACTTCAGGCCGTGCAACTTCTACAATGGAATTCAGCCATTACGCTCCGGCGCCAAATGGTATTTCTGAGGAAGTAATTGCAAAAGCAAAAGGAAAAATGAAAGTTGAAGAGTAATCTTTGATTATATTTTAGTAAAACTGCCGCTGTTATCAGCGGCAGTTTTTTTATGCCTTTACTAAAAAAAACATTCATGTTTGAGAAAAATATCATATTTTACTGATCATTTTCCCTTGAATTTTTCCCGATTCGATTTTAATCTTGTATCAAAAAATACCTCTCTATGACGAAGAACCATATTGAAAGCCTGATTGTAATAGATATTGAAACTGTTTCTGAATATCAATCATACAATGATTTAGATGAAACATGGAAAAAATTATGGCAGGCCAAGATTTGCAAAAATCCGGCAGGAAATGAAAACTACGAACAACTATACAAGGAAAGGGCAGGCGTAATGGCTGAATTTTCAAAGATTATTTGCATTAGCATTGGCTGGTTGCAAACAAACGATTTACAGTATTTAAGAGTTAAGTCTTTTTCGGATCCCGATGAAAAAGACCTTCTTTTAAATTTTATTCAGGGTATTAAAAGTATAAGTGCAAAAAATATTAAATGGTCATTTGCCGGCCATAATATTAAAGAATTCGATTTGCCGTTTATTTGCAGAAGAATGTTAGTTCACTCTATTGAACTCCCAGAGTTTTTGCAGTTCCAAAATTTAAAACCGTGGGAAGTGAATGTTTTCGATACTTTCCAATATTGGAAATTCGGAGATTATAAAAATTACACTTCATTAAATTTACTTGCCAATGCATTAAAGCTTCCATCATCAAAAGATGAAATAGATGGAAGTATGATTCATGATTTGTACTGGACGGATGATGCATTACAAAAACAGGTAAATATGCTGAACATAATCAGCTATTGCCAAAAGGATGTAATTACAACCACCAATATCATCTTTAAATTTAAAAATATGCCTCCATTGCAGGTGGGCAATATTTGTATAACAGATAACTTAAGTGTGAGCCAATAATGATGAAAAGTAATTGGCTTTAAATACTGAAACAACGATGCTTGGGGCCTTTATGCGAATTCATTTCAGTACTTCGCTGTTAACATACACTATTAATTAATCTACTTTTTTAAGTAAGGTTAGAAATACTGCAAAGTGGTCGCTGTAACCATAGTTATAAGTAATACCGCTCCATGTTCTTTTACTGTAATTACGGTATTTACCTACTTTTTCAACCAAAAAATCTTTATTGAAAATATGAGCATTTAAATAAAAATAACCTTTTTGGTTTCTGTCGAGAAATGCTTCCGACATTACTATCTGATCAAATAATCCCCACGCATCCTGATAAGGAGATGTACCAATACCTTTTTTGTAAAAATCAACCCATGGGTTATAAAGGCCACCCTTTGCCACATCCTTTATTTTGCCCTTAGCATTTAAAACTTTGGTAAGGCTGGGGCTGATTGGGTCATCATTCAGGTCGCCCATTATTAATACTTTTGTATCAGGGTTTATCGCCATTAAAGAATCAACTCTTGCTTTTACCACTCCTGCGGCAGCAGCACGGCCTGGAGCCGATCTTTCTTCTCCACCGGAACGTGAAGGCCAGTGGTTTACAAACACATGTATAGTATCACCATCAAGTATTCCCTTTACGTATAATACATCTCTGGTAAAATATGCATCTTTTGACCCTGATGGCAGAGGCACAAAGAATGGAGCGCTTGAAAGAACAGTGAAATATTTGGGATTATAAATAAAACCTACATCAACTCCACGCTTATCAGGAGAATCGTAATGTTCAAATTTCAGTCTCCTGCTTTTTAACAAATTGTTATTTATCAAATCGGTTAAAACAGTATCGTTTTCTATTTCAGCAACACCCATAAATGCAATACCGTCAGGGTTAATGTCAGTTCCAATTTGAGAAATAACAGTAGCAAGCCGGTTAACTTTATCAAGGTAAATTCTGGAATTATATTGACGAGGGCTATTAGGAAGGAACTCCTCATCATTAACCATTGGGTTATCAACAGTATCGTAGAAATTTTCAAGATTGTAAAACCCAACTATTGCGGCTCTGTAATTTTGTTTTTGTGCAAAAAGATTAAGGCCTGTAAACAGAATGGCCAATGATAAGAGCGAGTATTTCATTTTTGATTTAAAATTAAGGAGCACAATATTACTATTTAGTTAGCAATTGATCTCAATTTATATAAATAAGAAAATATTTGGTTAATTTTAATTTTCGAGTCGTAAATTCGCGCCTCTTAACAATCGCTTATGATAAATTATCTCAAAAAATTATCAGTGTTAATTTTTGCCGGTTCATTTGCATTACCGGCAATGGCACAGGATAAACCGGTAAAAAGTTCTTCAGATACTTTGATAGAACAACTGAGGGGAGATGCAATAACAGATAACCTTCCTGTTATTTCTCTTGATGAAAATGATATGAATGACGGAAGTGCTCAGAACATTTCGTCACAACTTAGTGCAGGCAGAGATCCTTTTGTAAATGCTGCAACATTTAAATTCAGCGCCGTAAGGTTCAGAATGAGAGGCTATGATGCTGATATGTTTGGAACATACATGAATGGTATTCCAATGGAAAATCTGGATAATGGATTTACTCCTTATGGAACCTGGGGCGGCCTTAATGATGTAATGAGAAACCGCGATGGTTCTCATGGTTTAAGAGCTACTCCTTATGCCTTCGGTGAATTTGGCGGATTTACTTATATTGATACACGTGCTTCTTATCAGCGCCAGCAAACTTCAGTAAACTTTGCTGTATCTAACAGAAATTATTCAAACCGGTTAATGGCAACCCATTCTACCGGTTTAATGAAAGGTGGATGGGCTTTGAGCTTTTCTGCTTCCCGCCGCTGGGCGGATAAAGGATATTCCGATGGTACATATTATGATGGATGGTCATTCTTTGTAGGAATAGATAAAAGAATTAACGACAGGCATTTATTGTCTCTTGTTGCCTTCGGAACTCCAACAGAAAACGGTCGCCAGGGTGCATCTGTAAAAGAAATGCTTGACCTTGCAGGAACTAACTATTACAATCCTTACTGGGGTTATCAAAATGGTAAAGTAAGAAATGCAAGTATCGGCCGCTCATTTCAGCCAACGGCTATACTAAGCCACGACTGGAGAATTACAGATAAAATGAATCTTTTCACTGCTGCTTCATTTATGAAAGGCGACAGAAGCGTTACAGGATTGGATTGGTATAATGCTCCTGATCCACGCCCTGATTACTACAGATATTTACCAAGCTATCAGTTAGACCCGGATATGGCTGTTCAAATTGCAAATGCATTGAGAAATGACGAAAATATGCGCCAGATTAACTGGGATAACTTATATACAGTTAACGCCGCTTCTTACGAAACATTTAATAATGCAAACGGCATCCCAGGAAATTCTGTTTCAGGAAAACGTTCTCATTATATTGTTGAAGAAAGAATCATCAACACTACAAAAGCTAATTTCAATACAACACTTAATACTTCATTAAGATCAAATGTTGATTTTTCTGCAGGCTTTACCTATCAGTATCAAAAAAATCATAACTACAAAACAGTTGAAGACCTCTTAGGTGGTGATTTTTACGTTGACGTTAATCAATTTGCAGAAAGAGATTTTCCTACCAATGCAACTGCCAACCAAAACGATTTAAACAATCCTAACAGAATACTAAAAGTAGGCGATAAATTTGGCTACAATTATGATATTCATATACGCAAAGCATCAGCATGGGCACAAACTCAGATCAAGCTTCGCAGGATTGATTTCTTTCTTGCAGCAGAACATTCATACACTTCATTCTGGAGGGTTGGTAATGTAAAGTCAGGTTTATTCCCAAATAATTCTTATGGTAAATCTGCAACTCATGATTTTTATAATTATGGATTTAAAGGTGGCTTGACTTTCAAAATTGACGGGAGAAATTATATTTTCGGAAATGCAGGTTATATGACACGAGCTCCTTTCTACGATAACGCTTACCTTGCTCCAAGAACACGTGACTTTGTTCAGGACAATCTTGAAAATGAACTTATCACTACTTTGGAAGGTGGTTATGTAATGAATGCACCAATGGTTAAAATCCGTGCAACAGGTTACTATACAAGATTTGAAAACCAACTGAATGTTCTTACATTCTATAATGATGAATACAGAAACTTTGTAAATTATGCTTTAAGCAATATAGATAAAGTTCACATGGGTATTGAAGTTGGAATTGAAGCAAAAGTTTATAAAGGATTATCAGCAAATGCAGCAGCGTCAGTAGGACAATTCACTTACGATAGCCGCCAGCGTGCAACAGTTACATCTGATAACAGTGCTGAAGTTCTTTCAAAAAATAATATTGTTTATTCTAAGGATTTCAAAGTTCCTACTCCGCAACAGGCTTATACTGTTGGACTTGATTACCGTTCACCAAAATACTGGTTCCTTAATGTTAACGTGAACTATTTCTCACACATGTATCTTGATTTCAACCCGCTTCGCAGAACATCAAGTGCTGTAAATGGTGTGGTTGAAGATAGCCAGTTGTGGAACAACATTATTGATCAAACTCAGCTTTCTGACCAATATACAGTAGATGCGTTTGCAGGTTACAGTTGGATGATGAACAGGAAATATAAAAGTTTGAAGAAGAGAACTTACCTTGTTTTTAATGTAGGTGTTAATAATATCTTAGACAATAAAAATATCGTTTCAGGCGGATACGAACAGTTAAGGTTTGATTTCGCTGGAAAAAATACAGAGAAATTCCCTGAAAAAAGATTTTATGCTTACGGTATTAACTTCTTTGCAAGCGTAGGATTCAGATTCTAATAAATAATAACAAATAAAAATTTTAATAAAAAACAGACCATGAATAAGTTATCCAAATTGTTTTCAGCTTTTATCTTAGTGGCATTAGTCACTTTGGGAGCATGTAAAAAAACATACGATGCACCTCCGGGGCCAAG
>JAFDXB010000054.1 GCA_018268175.1 Bacteroidota bacterium
TGCCTTCACTTGCTTACAAACTGAAGCAATTTGTTAAGAAACATAATATTGAAGTTTCAATATCCTTTTTAAACCGTCCCGGTTATATCAACGGGTTAATGCGTATTTTATTTGGATACAAAGGCAAACTAATTATTTGCGAAAGAACGCACCAGTCAACATTGCTTAACAGCGAAAGCAAGTTATACCGTACAATTTCAACCTTTTTAATTAAAACCACTCATAACAAAGCTGATTTAATTTTGTGTAATGCTAAACTAATGAAGGAAGACCTTTATAAAAATTTTGGTATTACAGCTAAAGCTGAAGTTGTAAACAATCCTATAAACATCAACAGTATAAAAGAACAAAGCCTTGAAGCTGTTACTTTTAATTTCGAAAGTGGTAACTTTTACTTTATTGCAGTAGGAAGTTTTCGCCGCGAAAAAAACCATCAAATTCTTTTGCAAGCATTGCATAAACTAAACAACAAAAAAGCACACTTAATTTTTGTGGGTGGTGGTGAGTATGAAAATTTTTTAAAGGGCCTTAGTGCGGAACTCAAAATTGATAAACAAGTTCATTTTGTGGGCTTCGACAGCAACCCATATAAATATATTTTGAGAAGCAATTGTTTGGTAAGTGGTTCTTATGTTGAGGGTTTCCCGAATGTGATACTTGAAGCCCTTGTTTGCGGAAAGCCTGTTATCAGCACAGATTGTATAAGTGGCCCCCGCGAAATTCTTGCGCCTTCTTCAAATGCCGGCAATTCACTTCAAAAAGGTTTTGAATTGTGTGAATTTGGCATTTTAACGGGAATAAGAGATCCGGAAGGAATATCGGAGGCAATGAAATATATAATGGAAAATCCCGCGGAGGCGGAAAAATATTCTAAAAAAGCGCCGCAAAGAGCTGCAGATTTCGACGATTCAATTATTATGAATCAATTTAAAAAAATGTTTACTCCTTAACAGTTTTATTGATTGATGTTATTTTATTTTCTTTGCACCTTAATAATTTGTAATGCAAAGAAATATTCTGATAACCGGTGGTGCAGGTTTTATAGGTTCGCACCTTGTGAGGCTGTTTGTAACTAAATATCCTGATTACAGGATTTATAATCTTGATAAATTAACTTATGCCGGCAATCTTGAAAACTTAACGGATATTGAAAATGCAGATAATTACAAATTTATTAAAGGAGATATCTGTGACAGCGGACTTGTAAATTCTCTTTTTGAAAAATATAATATTGATTCGGTATTGCATTGCGCTGCCGAAAGCCATGTTGACAGATCTATTTCTGATCCTTTGGCATTCGTGCAAACTAATGTTATTGGTACTGTTACATTGCTTCAGGCAGCAAAAAATAACTGGAATGGTAATTTTGACGGGAAATTATTTTATCATATCAGCACAGATGAAGTTTATGGTTCACTGGGCAGCGAAGGTTATTTTTATGAAACTACTGCTTACGACCCACGCAGCCCTTATTCCGCATCTAAAGCGTCATCAGATCATTTTGTAAGAGCATATCACCATACTTATGGTTTACCGGTAAAAATTTCTAATTGTTCAAATAATTACGGGCCTTTTCACTTTCCTGAAAAATTAATTCCGCTTTGCATTTCAAATATTATTAATAAAAAGCCGTTACCTATTTATGGAAAGGGTGAAAATGTGAGGGATTGGCTTTTTGTTAAAGATCATGTAAGAGCAATAGATACAATATTTCATAATGGAAAAAATGGTGAAACTTATAATATAGGTGGACATAATGAGTGGACAAATATTGACCTTGTAAAAGAACTTTGTCGTCAAATGGATAATAAATTAGGCCGTGAAAGTGGTGAAAGTGAAAAACTCATTACTTACGTGAAAGACAGGGCGGGCCACGATTTACGTTATGCCATTGATGCTTCAAAACTTGAAAGGGAATTAGGATGGAAGCCTTCACTGCAATTTGCAGAAGGCCTTTCTGAAACAATTGACTGGTACCTTGAAAATCAAAAATGGCTTAATGATATATTAAACGGCAGCTACATAAATTATTACGAACAACAATACCATAAACGCTAATGAAAGGAATTATTTTAGCCGGAGGATCAGGCACACGCCTTTATCCTATTACAATGGCAATAAGCAAGCAAATAATGCCTGTTTATGATAAGCCAATGATTTATTATCCGCTAAGCACTTTGATGTTGGCAGGTATTCGTGAAATATTGATAATTACAACTCCTGCTGATCAGGAGCAATTTAAAAGATTGCTTGGCGACGGGAAAAAGTGGGGCTGCAGTTTTGAATATGCCGTTCAGGCACAGCCAAATGGCCTTGCACAGGCGTTTGTAATTGGTGAAAAATTTATCGGCAACGACAGTGCTGCACTTGTGCTTGGAGATAATATATTTTATGGAAGTGGTTTCAGCAAACTGTTGCAATCATCTGCAAACCCTGATGGAGCCTTGATATTTGCATATCCTGTGAGCGATCCCGAAAGATATGGAGTTGTAGAATTCGATTCAAATAAAAATGCATTAAGCATTGAAGAAAAACCTGCGAACCCTAAAAGTAAATTTGCCGTTCCGGGACTTTATTTTTACGATAACAGTGTGGTTGAAGTTGCAAAAAATATTAAGCCAAGCGCAAGAGGCGAGTATGAAATAACTGATATAAACAGATATTATCTTGAAAATAAAAAACTAAAAGTAGGCGTTCTCGACCGCGGATTTGCCTGGCTTGATACCGGCACCTTTGATTCTTTAAGCGATGCCGCTGAATATGTACGCGTTGTTGAAAAAAGGCAGGGTTTAAAAATTGGTTGCCCTGAAGAAATAGCATGGAGAATGGGCTTTATAACAAAAGAGCAATTAACCACTTTGGGAAATGAACTTAAAAAAAGTGGGTATGGAGAGTATCTTTTATCTATTGCAAACAATAGCTAAGCAAAGCTATTTTTGTATAATAATATGAGTACTTTTAAAAAAATTGGTTCATTAACAAAAAGCAATGTTGTAAAGTCAGTCGGCATTTACACATTCACCAATTTTTTTACAAAGGCAACATCTTTCTTCCTTCTTTTTTTATATACTAACCCCAAATATATTTCACCTGAAGAGAATGGGCTTTTAAGTTTATTCAGTACAGGCATTGTTTTTTTAATGCCGTTTCTTTCAATGGGTATAATACATTCGGCCGGGGCCGATTATTTTAAACTAAACAAAAAAGAGTTCAGTAGTTTTTTCACCACTACTCTTGTTCTGCCTTTGGCAGGAGCTGTTGCATCTTTTATTTTTTTATTTTTATTCAGTAATTTTTTTGAGGAAAATTTTGGATGGCCCCACTTTTTTATTTGGCTTATACCACTAATAACTTTATTTAATTTTTTTACTGAACATGCTTTAAGTATGATTCGTAATAATAATGAGCCGGGTAAATTTTTAACCGTAAATATTACCAGAGTTATTATTGAAATAAGTATTTCTGTTGTGTTGGTAGTTGTGTTTGCATGGCGCTGGGAAGGCCGTGTGACGGGCATTGCAGCAGCATTTATTTTTTCAACGGCCTATGCTGTAATATATTTTTATAAAAAGAATTTCATCTTCGGCAGGTTTAATAAAAAGTTTATAAAAAATGAATTATGGTACGCTATACCATTGATTGCCCTTCAGTTTGGCATTTTTTGCATGAATGCATCAGATAAATTTTTCCTTGCTCATTATATTAAAGATGATAACGCAACGGTTGGTATTTATAACATTGCATGGATATTTTCAACAGTGTTGACAATTTTAAGTAACGCATTACTTCATTATATTTTTCCCTCAATTTATTCTACACTGTCAGAGCAAGTAATAAATTACAAGAAAATAAAAAAGAACTTTTATTTCTTTATTGCTGCTATTTCTTTTTCACTGATTATGCTCCTGGTTTTTATTCCGGTGGCATATAAATATTTTATTAATGAAAAATATTATGCAGGCCTGAATTATTACTATTTTCTTTGTCTTGGGGTTTTTATATGGTGTGTTAACTATTTTTTCTATTCATTTCTTCTTTATTATAAAGAGAAAAAAAAGTTATTCGTCCTTTCTTTATTCAGCATTATTGTGAGTTTGCTGGTTTACAATTTTATGATTAAAAATTATGGAGCAAAAGGAGCTGCAATAGCAAACCTGATAATTTATTCACTTGTGTTTTTATTAACTCTGATAATGACACAAAAATTTTGGAGAAAAATTTTCTTTTCTCACCAGAAATAATTCTAACCACGAAGTTCACAAAGGAATTAGCACGAAGAGAATAAAGTTAGTATCGTGAAAAATTTATGTGGTTTCTGTGGTTTAAATAATACAAGGTTAAATTTCAGATTTCTTTTTTGATTTTAACTGATATTGCAGCAATTCATTTTCTTCTTTTAAAATATCATTAAGGCTTGATATTTCTGAAATTTTACGATTAGCTTCTTCAAGGTTTTTGTAAACAAGAGTAGTTCTGCGAATTTCATCAGATAAATCTAAAATCCTTGCATTATCTGAGCGTTGTTGATCTTTAATATTATAGTAAGCTGTTTCCATTTTTATATTTTCTAAAAGTTCAAGTTCCATTGCACTTTCCCTTTTTGAAACAGTTATTACTTTTTGTTTTTCTTTTTCGAGTTGATATTTTAAATATTCAGTTTCTTCAGAATTGTTTTCAATAATGCTTCTTAATTCAGCTTCAATTCCATATTTTTCATTTAGTAATTTTATTTCCCTGCGATAAGAAACTGCAAGTTCGGTTAACTCTTCTATCTGCGATTGCAGGAAAGCATTTTCACTGATAAGTTTAGTAAGGCGCTCTTCATTAGACATAAGTCAAATATAAAATATTAAACTTACAACCTCAACCTTTAATTTTATTATTAATGCACAAGAGTTCCAACGTTTTCCCCACTAACTACGCTTAGCAGGTTTCCGGGTTTGTTCATATCAAAAACCACAATTGGAAGATTGTTTTCCATACAAAGAGTAAACGCAGTCATATCCATAACGCCGAGGTTTTTCTGGATGCAGTCTGCAAAGGTTATATGAGAAAACTTGGTTGCATTTTTATCTTTTTCGGGGTCAGCAGTATAAATTCCATCAACGCGTGTACCCTTCAAAATTACATCAGCTTTTATTTCAATTGCACGCAGTGAGCCTGCTGTATCAGTAGTAAAATAAGGGTTTCCGGTGCCTGCACCGAAAATTACCACTCTGCCTTTTTCAAGGTGTCGCATAGCACGGCGCCTGATATATGGTTCAGCAATTTGTTCCATTTTAATTGCACTTTGCAATCTGGTATAAACGCCGGCTTTTTCGAGGCCGCTCTGTAATGCCATTCCGTTTATAACAGTTGCAAGCATTCCCATATAATCTCCTTGTGCCCGCTCAATGCCTGTTTCGGCTTCATTCATACCTCTGTAAATATTTCCGCCTCCAATAACAATTGCAACCTGAACGCCAAGGTCAGTAAGTTGTTTAATTTCTAAAGCATACTGGGCAATAACAGTAGAATCTAAACCGAAGTTTTTGTCGCCCATTAATGATTCACCGGAAAGTTTAAGAAGAATGCGTTTGTATTTAGGAAGCATAGGAAAATTTTTGCGAAGATATATTTTCAATCCCGGCTTATAAAATTTTTAAAGCAATCCTTTGTCGTACATAAGATATATTGCTTGCGCTCTGCTGTTAATATGTAATTTCTGGTAAATATTCATTACATGTTTTTTTGCAGTATTCGGACTAATGTCAAGCCTTGACCCTATTTCTTTATATAACAGGCCCTGTACCAAAAGTTTTAAAATTTCCCTTTCCCTTTCGGTGAGGTCAAAATTATCGCTAATAGTTTTTGAAGCAATTGCTTCTTCAGATGTTGTGTTTCCCATCATTTGCAAAATTTTATGAGCTATACCTGGTGATATAGGCCCAACACCTGTTTCGTTCATATGGCGCAGCATTGATGCAATTGTTTCGGCACTTTCGTCCTTTAAAAGATAACCGCACGCCCCTGCTTTTATGGCACGGAAAATTTTATCCTCGTCATCAAAAATTGTAAGAACAACGAACTTAATTTCAGGATAAAATGATGATGCTATAGCAATGCCCTTAACACCATCCATTTCGGGCATTTCAAGATCCATTAATGCTACATCAGGTAGTTTATCTTCTGCTATTGTGCGCAATTGCACTAAGAAGTCTTTACCATTTTCAGCAACAATTGTTATAAAAAAATCGTCGTTTACTGAAAGTTTTTCTTTCAATATATTCCGGTTACCCGCATTATCATCAATTATTGCTATTTTCATTACACCACAATTTATAACATCCATTATTTTTAAAAATAATCTGAAAGGATTATAAAAATTTTTTTATCAGTACTTTTATGGTTGTGCCTGAACGGTTTGCCGAATTGATGCTAAGATTAAATTTTGAGGTATCTGAACGTTTTCGAATATTATCTAATCCATTTCCAATTATTACCTCGTGGGGGTTAAATCCTTTTCCGTTATCCGTTACTTCAATCTCCCATTGATTATCATTTATTACTGATCTGACGGTTATTTCATTCGCACCTGAATGCTTAACCGCATTTGTAATTGCTTCCTGTATAATTCTTACAATATTCAATGCATCAACATATCTTAAAAAAAATGAAGTATTCATTTTTTCGTGTACAGATAAATTTATTGCAGGATAGTATCTTCGCAATGATGAAGTAAAATTTTTAATTCTAACCATACATTCATCAGTTGAATAACTGGAATTTTTAAATGCCCATATTGTTTCCCTTAAAGAAATAATTATTTCTTTGGAAGCATATTTTAAATCAGACATCAGGTCATTTTTTTTAACTCCTTCTTCCTGATTTTGCAAAATTTCAGCTTTATGCAAAACGGCATTTGCAAACGCCCCAATGTTATCATGAAGATCTCTTGAAATCCTTTCTCTCTCAAGTTGAAGTTTATTTTCATTTTCAAGTTCAAGTAACTTTTTTTGATATTTAGAACGGTTATACCGGTTTACCCCATAAATTATTGCCGCAAATAAAATAATCATTGACAGGCCGGCAAACCACCATGTTTTATAGAACGGCGGCTTTACAATAATTTCAAGAGTTTTTAATGGTAAAGCATCTTTATTAAAAAAGCGTGATGCATATAAATGAAATTTATATTTGCCGGGAGAAAGCATATAACGAACCGGCTGGTTTGGTTCGCTTTGAATCCAGCCATTATCAACACCATCTAATTTATATTGATAAATGTATTGATTGGGATTATTATGGCCCATTGCTACAAAATCAAATGATATAA
>JAFDXB010000055.1 GCA_018268175.1 Bacteroidota bacterium
AACTGCAAACCCTTTGCACCGTCATTGTTTCCCCCACTCAATAAAATACAAACTGAATTTTCTTTAAAAACATCACCGGCACTTTGAAAAGTAACATCAATGCTGGGGCGGCTAAAATTTACTTTTTCTGAATAATCGAGTGAAATACTTTTATCTTTTTCAAAAAGAAGATGGTAATCTGAAGGACATATATAGATTGTGGCAGGAGATAAAATATCTTTTTCTTCGGCTTCTTTAACTTTTAATGTAGTTCTTAATTTTATTACATCGGTAAGTATATCATCTGAAGAAACCTTTCTGTGCAAAACAAGCACTAAAGGGAATTTTAAATCATTCTTAAGTTTCGGCACCATAGATAAAATTATTTCCAAACTTCCGGCAGAGCCGCCAATTACAACAATTTTAGCTATTGAATTTTTTTCCATATTCTTTGATTATTTACCTGTACATAATTCTGGATAATATCTGAAAACCTCAATGTCTCTTTGCTTCCTAATGCAAGGAACCCAAGTTTTTCAAGACTAAAATCAAAAACTTTTAAAACATTATTTTGAAGTGTTTTATCAAAGTAAATAAGCACGTTCCTGCACATAATTATTTGAAACTCATTAAACGATCTGTCGGAAACGAGGTTATGAGTAGAAAAAATTATTTTCTTTTTTAAATCTTCATTAATTATTGCCCTGTCGTACTGAGCTGTATAATATGATGAAAAATCTTCTTTGCCGCAACAGTTAATGTAATTTTCGGAATAGGATTTCATATTACTAAGAGGATAAATTCCCTGTTTAGCTTTTAATAATACACCGGGGTTTATATCTGTAGCATAAATGAGAGATTTTTTCAAGAGATTGGCTTCTTTTAGTAGGATAGCCATTGAGTAAACTTCTTCGCCGGTTGAACAGCCGGCATGCCATATTCTGATGAAAGGTTTTGTTGCGAGTTGAGGTAAGATATCATTTCGCAAACTGATGTAAAATTCCGGATCACGGAACATTTCAGTAACATTCACTGTAATTTCTTCAATAAAACGTTCAAGAAAACTTTTGTCTGTTTTCACTAACGTTAATAATTCCCGAAAGGTTTTGAATTTAAAAAGATCTATCAAACGTAACACCCGCCTTTTGAAGGATGCACGGGAATAATTAGAAAAATCATATCCATGAATATCCAAAACCTGATGTATTAAAATATCAATTTCATCATCTGTTAAATCAGCATTCATAATTTATTAATCTTTTAAGAGTTAATAAAAGCAGGTCAACATCAATAGGTTTGCTGATATATGAATCTGCACCGGCTTCAATACATTTTTCCTTATCGCCCAGCATTGCCTGTGCAGTTACTGCAATAACCGGAATGTCAGGATTTAAATTTTTAATGATACGAGTTGCTTCATAGCCATCCATTTCAGGCATCATCATATCAATCAATATTGCATCAGGCGGGCTTTGTTGCACAAATGCAATTCCCTGCCTTGCAGAATTTGCTGCAATACAATTGTATCCCTTAGAATTAAGAGTTGCACTTAACGCAAAAATATTGCGGGGCTCATCATCAATTAAAAGTATGTTTTTCATTTAGTTTTTTTCATAAAGCCAAACCCTGAGTAATGACATTAACTGATCAATATCTACAGGCTTAGTAATATAATCTGATGCTCCTGCACTTATACATTTCTCGCGGTCGCCAATCATAGCTTTAGCAGTGATGGCAATAATGGGCAGATTTTTCCATGCTTTGTTTTCTCTTATTTTTCTGGCGGTTTGATAGCCATCCATCTCAGGCATCATCATATCTAAAAGAACAACATCTATTTCAGGATTTTTATTCATTACCATGAGTGCTTCTTTTCCGTCAATTGCAGTAAGAATATTAATCCCCATTTTTTCCATTGCTTTTGAAAGTGAAAAAATATTCCTTACATCATCATCAACTATTAAAACTGTTTTGTTCTTTAGAATATCATTTAATGCAACAAATTTTTTATTCCCCCCATTCTTAACCTGTTTAAGGTTTGATTCCACAAGGTGAAGAAACAACGATACTTCATCTAAAATTCTTTGATAAGACTGAGCTGTTTTTACAACAATCGAATCAGCATATTTTTTTATTTTTTGCTCTTCACCAAGAGAAAGGCTTTTGCCGGTGAATATAATAATTGGAATATTTTCAAGGCCGGATTCATTTTTTACTTTTTCCAGCATTTCGTAAGTTTTTGGATCAGGAATTCCCATGTCAAGTACTACGCAGTCAATATCTCCTTTTAATGCTGAAATGCTGTCGTCAATATTATGTTTGATGTCAGCTTTTACATCATAACTTTCAAGGAAATACGAAAGCGCTTTTGCATGTTTTGCATTCTCTTCAACGATAAGAACTTTTTTATTTTCTTTTGAAAGAACATGCTCTAACTTTTGAAAAATATTACTCATTGCTTCGTATGCTACGGGTTTGTGAATAAAATTCACCGCTCCTTTTACCATACTCTCTCTCTTTGCCTCAACCGACGACATTATATGAACCGGTATTTTCCTGGTTACAGGATCTTTTTTGAGTTCCTCCATTACTTGCCATCCATTTTTTACAGGTAGCATAATATCGAGTAAAATTCCTGTTGGTTGAAGTTTTTTTGCAAGTTCTATACCTTCATCGCCTCTCACAGCTACAATGGCTTTATACCCTTGTTTATGTGTAAAGTCAATAAGCGATTTTGCAAAATTTGTGTCATCTTCAATTATTAAAATGCTTTTATCACCTGTTGTTAGTAAGTCGCGGTCGTCGGGTATTGGGTCAGGGATAAACTCAGAAACGGTTTTTTCCGGCAATCGTTCGTCTTGTAAAGGTTCATTTGCTTTTTTGTGAGGGATTGATACAGTGAAAACACTTCCTTTGCCCGGTTCACTTTCAAGGGATATACTTCCTCCCAATAATTTTATTAGTTCTTTGCTGATTGAAAGTCCAAGTCCGGTACCGCCAAACTTTCTTCGAGTGCTTCCATCAGCTTGTTGAAACGCTCCAAACACTTGCTCATGTTGCTCTTTAGGTATTCCTATTCCTGTATCTGTGACTTTGAATTCTATAAAACCATTTTTTGAACTGTTATTAACCTCTAATGAAACCGACCCCTGGGAGGTGAATTTAATTGCATTTGATAAAAGATTTTTTAAAACCTGCCCCAATCTCAACCGGTCTGTTTCTATGCTGTCATTTTTAATATTGATTTTAGTGGAAAATTCAATGCCTTTTTGCTTCGCAAGAGGTTCAAACATTTTATGCAAGTCTTTAACAATTGATCCTATTGAGTTGTTTTCAATTTCTAATTGCATTTTACCTGCTTCAATTTTTGAGAGGTCTAGAATTTCATCTATGAGTGACAAAAGTTCGTTCCCGGAAGTTTGAATAACCTTAGCATATTCAATTTGATCAGGAGAGAGGTTATTGTCTATATTTTCAGAAATTAGTCTGGATAGTAACAATATTGAATTTAACGGAGTTCTTAATTCATGCGACATATTTGCAAGAAACTCTGATTTATACCTGGTAATTTTCTCAAGCTCTGAAGCTTTTTGAGTTACCTCTATGTTTCGTTCAGCAATTTCCTGGTTACGTTCTTCGAGTAAACTTGAACGTTCCTCCAGTTCACTATTTGCTAATCTTAATTCTTCCTGTTGAACACGCAATTCTTCTTCGGATGCTTGCAATTTTTGTGTTTGTGCTTCTAATTCCGAATTTAAATTTTCCATCTCTGCATGCTGCACCTGAAGTTCTTCAGACTGAGCTTGAGTTTCTTCCAGCAACTCTTGTAGCCTTATTTTATTTTTACTTGAATGCAATGCAATTGCGATATTATGGGAGCAAACTTTGAGAAGTTCAATTTCTATGGCTGAGAATTTATTTAATCCTGCAATCTCAATTACTCCTTCACACATTTCATTTAACACTAGAGGGATAACTGCTACTTCAGCAGGTTTTACTTCTCCGGTTAAAGAACTAACAGTAATATAATTTTCCGGGATTTCTACAATTTTAAAATCTAATGTTTTCGCAGCTTGGCCTGCCATGTTTTCTCCAATATAAATTTCTTTGGGAATGCTGTTGAAATCTTTTATTGCATAAGATGCCAAATATTGCAAAATACTTTCTTTTACACTGTAAAAAACTCCAACTTCAATTTTAAGATATTCAGCTAATGCAATTAATGATCCTTCAGCAATGACTGCAGGGGTTTTTTCTCCTAATATTTTTGCATTGATTTTTTGTATTCCTGTCTGCACCCATATTTTATCTTCATTTTCTTTTGAAAATTTTATCAGGTTCTGTTGCATCTGTAAAACAGAATTTCCAATAACATCATCTTCACCGCGAGGTGTAAATTGAACATTTAAATTTCCTTTCCCAATTTCGTTGGCTGCAAATGCAAGATTAGAATTGTTTTTTTCAATACTGTTAATTGAATTAGCGAGGGAGCCAATTATATCTTTACTTGGAATATGTAACGATATGCCTATTTTACCAACAGCTAATTGTTCTGATGCTTCACTAATTTTTTTAACGAGATGTGAAATGTTTCTAAGAGTAAGAAGTATGATAAAAATTACAACTGCAATAATCAGAAATATTATAAAAAGGTTTAGGTCGCGGGACTTTTTTTCTTTTTGAAAAATATTTTTTACAGCAGCGTTAACTTCATTTACATTTAAAATATTTAATCTTTTTAAATTGTTTACCAATACCACCGAATTCTCCCACCAAAGATCGGGGTCTCGGCTAAAATCAAGTTCTCCGGTTTTATTTATCTCTTCTATAAAATTCCAAACTACATTACTTTCATCGCTATGCAGAAGTAAATTATATTCTCGTAATGTAGTGGAGTCTGCCTCAAGTTTAAGTTCCTGTTCAAAAGATTTATAGACACTTAACTCATTTCTTAATTGCGAAATTGTTTCAGGTGAAAGAGTCTTTTTGTGAAGTGCGTTATAAATGTCAAGCCTAATAGAACCTAAAGCAATTGACATTTGAGCTAAAATTCTTTGAGATAGTAATTTTTTACTAACAGGCTGGAGATAAACTATATTTTCAGCCGTAGGCTGAGCCAGAAAATTAATACGTGTTATTGCTTTTGTATAAAAGTCAATTACAAATTGTTCATCTACTTCTTTTCTTTCAATTTTTTTTCTCACCTCAGGCAATTCATCTAAAAAAGTATAGGCGCGAAATGAACCTATATTAAATTGATTTTCTTCCAAAGAATTAAGAGCGTCGTCTGTCTTTGAACGTTGTAGTATTAAAGATGCTTCCGGTATTTTATTAAAGAGATAACCAAAGCTTACACGCCTTTCTGATTGCAATTCATCAGCAAATATTCTGGCAGCGCCGGATTCAATAATTGATTTGGTGTATTTGTCAAGAATCGTAAGCCTGATTTGCTTTTCTTTATTTATCTGCAAAGCAAAAAACAGTGCAGCAAATAATGGAATAATACCGAGGATCACAAGTTTTGCGGGAAGTGGAATTTTAGTGAAAAAATTTTTCATTATTAGTTAGTTAGGAAAAGATAAAATGAATGTGGAGCCAACACCTTCGCGGCTTGTAGCTGTTATAAAACCATTATGTTTTTCCATAATTTTTTTTGCTATTGCTAAACCCATTCCGGTGCCTTCAAATTTATCGCGTAAATTAAGCCGCTGAAATATTGTAAATATTTTGCTTAAATACATCTCATTAAATCCGATTCCGTTGTCTTCAAAGTAAATTTTTTGAAATTGGTTTTCGCTATCTGTTTTAGAGTAAATTTTTATAATAGGGGCTGTGTCTTTTTTTGAAAATTTTAAAGCATTTATTATAATATTCTGAATTACCTGCCTTATCTGAGAAGAAATTGCATTAACCACAGGTAATTTATCTACAGTAATAATTGCATTTTTTTCTTCAACAATTAATTCCAAATCCTGCAGTACTTCTGCTATTATATCATTAAGGTTTACAACCTCTAAATTAAATGAGTCTGAAAGCCTTGAATAGTCCAGCAGGTCGGTAATAAGTTTTGCCATTCTGCCTGCGGAATTTTTAATTCGTGACAAATAATGCAATGCTTTATCTTCACTAATTTCAGATTTATTTTCAAGTTGTGAAATAAACATTTGAATTTTTCGGAGAGGTTCTTTCAAGTCGTGGGATGCTATAAATACAAATTGCTGTAATTCTTCATTTCTTGATTGCAATAAAAAGTTTTGTTCTGTAAGTTTTTTAGTGGCGTCCTGAACTTTTTCTTTAAGAATAGTATTTGCAGCCTTTTGTTCATGTATATCATTAAATGTTCCTACCCATCGAATTATTTTATTGTCTTGCCTAACGGGAACAAATTTAAAAACATGAGAACGAAATTGCTTTTTTAGCAGGTGCTTTATAAAAACTTCTTTTGTAAACCCTTTACCTGATTTAAGTGCCTTTGCAATGTCACTTTTTGTTTCGTTTTTTAATTCACTGAATTCCGGAAGGGCTTTTTCGGATGATGAATATAAAAACCATTGTTGATTTACATATTCTATTTTACCATCAGGGTTCATTCCGAATGCAAGTTGTGGAATGGATTCGAGGATTGTTGCAAGTTCGCCCATCTTTTCCCTTAACTCTGCCTCAATATGCAATCGTGTTTCCACTTCTTGGGAAAGAGATTCCTGGATTTTTATAAGCTCACGCTTTTGTTCGTATAATTTATGGAGTGTTTTTACTTTTAAAATAAAAATATCCGCGTCAACAGGTTTTGTTAAGTAATCAACTGCACCTGAAGAATACCCTTTCTTTATATACTTTTTTTCGATGTTTATAGCGCTTAAAAATATTATTGGGATATCCTTGGTTTTATTAAAGTTTCCAATGGTTTCGGCAACCTCAAATCCATCCATTACCGGCATTTGAACATCAAGTATAATAAGAGAATAATCGTTTTTTAAAACTTTTTTGAGAGCTTCCTCACCCGATCCGGCAGTATCAACATTAAACCGGTTAATTTCCAACAGATGTTTAAGTGAAAAAATATTTTCAGGGGTGTCATCAACTATTAAAATCATCTATTGTTCAGCTTATAAGTTGACAATTTATTAAAATGCTCACAATCAGAAAAATTTTATGCGGTAAATTTTCACCACATTTTGTGGAAATGTTTCCATTAATATTGAGTAACATGCTTCGATAATGCCCAGTAGTTATAAATTGTGCGTATAACATTTGAAAATTCTGTAAAGGTGTCATTTTTTTGAAAATATCCTTGCACACATACATTATCAAATGCTTGATTGACTGCATACTTAGACACATGCGTGGAATAAAACACAAAAGGAATTTTCATTGATTTAATTTTTTCAATTGAATCCATTTCCTTTTTTAATTCAATTCCATTTTGTTTTGGAAGGTTAACGTCGCATAAAATAAATAAGGGCTGTTCATTTGATTGTGAAATGTGATCAATAGCTTCACGTCCTGAGGTGAAGTGAATCATTTTATTGAGAATGTTACAGTCAGCAAATGAATCGGTAAGCAATTGCAGGTCATCAACATCATCTTCAATAACGATAATCGGATTTGTATTTATCATAATGAAAATTTAGTTGTGCTTTGCAATAACTGTGCTTAAATATCTGCTACCATTAACCCACATCCACGCAAATCACAGTTAGCCACGCGGCCCGTTATCTTAAAGAAGCCATCAGATTCAATTTCAGCAGTGTCGTCAGTTTGAATAAATGCACAACTATAAATGTTTGCAAGGTCAATAATATTCGCTATTCCCTTTGCTTTTGTTCCCGGTTCAGAAACATTAAAAGGATCATCTTCAGCTCTCACTAAAACTTTCATCCACGGCGGGCCGTGAAAGATTCCGTTGCCATTTGAATATGCCTGCGACAAAAGTTCGGTCATGCCATATTCAGAATGAACGTTTTCAACACCGGTTGCTAATTTTATTCGTCTGTGAACTTCATTTCTTGAAAGTTCCGTTCTTCGGCCTTTCATGCCTCCTGTTTCCATAATTATTGTGTGCTTGAGATTAAATTTATTTAACTCAAAAAAATCAAGCAATGCGTAAGTAACACCTATCAACAAAGTTTTGTTTTCATTCTTTTCATTTGAAATTAAAATATCACGCAAAGACTCAAAATCATTCAGGAAAAAACCACTATTTGTGTTGCCTGACAACTTAATTAAATTATCAACCATATAAACCAATGAAGAATTTCCGCGTTCAAGGTAGGAGGGTAGAAGCCCCAAAATACAATACTGTTTTGGATCTCCGTAAAAAAGTTTAAAACTTTGAATAAATGAGGAATAATAAATTTCCGCAGAGCGCACAAAATGCTTACTGTTAATTGAACCGGTAGTGCCACTGCTTTCAAAAACTAATTCAGCATTAAATTCTGTGGTTTTTATTTCATGGCTTTTAAAAAAACTTATTGGCAAAAAAGGAATTTGATTTATTTCAAATACATTTTCGGGCTCAATTTTCAGAAGGTTGCAATACTGGTTATATAATAAATTGTTTAAGTATTGAAAATTAAATATTTCAAGCGCTGCCGCTTGAAAATTACTTTCAGATATTTTTGTAAAATTAAAATTCATTTTATTCTTTCTTACCACAAAGATAATTCACCTCCAATGCTTAAATTTGAATAAAAAAAATGAGAAGGCTTTTATACCTTACTGCAATATTGTTAGTTTTTGTGTCGTGTTCAAAAGATAAATTTTCAGATGAACCTCAAATTAAACTTATTGAACTTGACCGTTATACAGGTGATAACCTTGAATTTGGAAATGTTAACCCTCCTCATGCTATTTTGGAACTTACCGACGGAAACGGTGATATAGGATTTCGTTCAGGATCTGATACTTCAAGAATTTACATTAAGAACCTTCTAACAGGAAAAGAAGATTCATTGTTTCTTCCTGATTTAAACACTTCGGCAACAAAAAATTTTAAAGGCGAACTAACTGTTTCCTTGCGAAGCATAGTTGGTGGCAGAGATTTGCCGATATCTGCAAGGCCATATTCAGATACTTTATATTTTGAATTTTATGTAAAGGATTTTGCAGGTAATAAAAGCAATGTTGTAACTAACGATCAGGCATTTATTTATTATACATTGCCTTAATGAAATGGCTCCAGTTTATTTTATCCCACTCAATATTTATAAGTATATGTGCGGCGGCACTTTGCTTTCAAACTCATATTTTATTAAATGTAAATCCGCAGCCTCTTGTTTATCTGTTGGTTTTTTCATCAACCCTTGCGGGATATAATTTTTACTGGATTATTAGTAAATATTATTTTTCAAGAGATTTAAATCACCTTTTTAGAAAAAGTTTTTCAAATATTCTTATACTTTTTTTCGCCGCCGCAGCGGTTTTATTCTGCCTTTTAAAACTTCAATACCTGATAAAGGTTTTCTGTTTTTCTGCAGTGCTAACAATAATTTACAGTTTTCCGTTATGGCCTGTTAAACCAAGGTTTAAGTTTTTAAAAGATTTTGGATTTTTAAAAACTATACTGCTGTCTTTTACATGGACGTTTGCCACTGTTGTGATACCAACAACTGGTTTTAATCATAATTTTCAGGCAATTTTAATTTTATGTATTGCAAGGTTTTCTTTTATGCTTATGCTTTGTGCAATTTTTGATTCAAGAGACAGCCGTATTGATAAGTTAAATAATCTCAGAAGCCTTGCTACTGATATAAGTGAAAGAAAATTAAAGATTTTGATGATACTAACTTTTCTTGTTTTTATATTTTCAGGAATTCTGTTAAGAATTTATTATTCAACAACACTACAACTCTTTGCTTTTTTATTAACCGGAATTGTAACCTTGATTGTTTACCAACTTTCGCACAAAAAAAGAAGCTATTTATTTTATTATTTTTTGGTTGATGGCTTAATGTTATTAACGTCCATATTAACCTATAGTGCAAGCATTTTGGAAGAGAGTTTTAATTATTAATTAATAAGCAAAAGAAGCCTGAACTCCAAAATCCAAAATCCAAAATCCAAAATCAAAAAATCGTAAAATCTAAAATCCAAAATCGTAAATCAAAAAATCGTAAATCAAAAATCTAAAATCGTCAAAATTATCAATCGTCAATTTGTATCGTTCCTATGGAGCTTATATCACACATCATATCATTTGCTATTAATATATCGCCGCGCTGCGGCTTTTTCATTTTTTATATAAATCAACTTCCTTTAACGAATGAAAATATAATGTGGCGTTTGTAAATCCAAAATCCAAAATCCAAAATCGTAAATCAAAAAATCGTAAAATCGTAAAATCTAAAATCCAAAATCGTAAATCAAAAAATCGTAAATCGTCAATCCAAAATCCAAAAATCTAAAATCACCCCCTCTTATAGAATTAAAATAAATGTGATGAGATAATGTATTCAAAGGTTTAAATTTGCTGAAAAAAATATGGCGAAAACAACAGGCAAATCTTTACTTACAGAAAATTCGTATAAATTTTTAAGGAAATATATTGATAACCCTTCGCCGACAGGCTTTGAAACACCGGGCCAGAAATTATGGATGGATTATATAAAGCCCTATGTAAACAGTTTTATTACCGACCCTTATGGATCTGTAGCCGGAGTTATTAATCCTAAAGCTCAATTTAAATTAGTGATAGAGGCTCACGCCGATGAAATCAGTTGGTTTGTTAATTATATTAATAAAGAAGGCCTTATTTATTTAAAGCGCAATGGCGGAGTAGATCATCAGATAGCTCCTTCAAAGCGTGTACTTATTCATGGAAAAAAGGGATATGTAAAAGCTGTTTTTGGCTGGCCTGCAATTCATACACGCATTAGCAGCAATGAAAATAAGGAACCTCAACCGAAAGTTGAAAATCTGTTTTTAGATTGTGGAGCCCGCAGCCGTGAAGAAGTTGAAGCCCTTGGAATTCATATTGGCGCTGTTGTTACTTATGAGGAAGGTTATGATGAATTAGCAAATGGTTTTTTGATTGGAAGGGCATTTGATAACAGGATTGGTGGTTTTATGATTGCCGAAGTTGCCCGCTTATTAAAAGAAAATAAAAAATCTTTACCCTTCGGATTATATATAGTAAATGCAGTTCAGGAAGAAATAGGTTTACGTGGAGCCGAAATGATGGCTCGCCGAATTAAACCTAATGCTGCCATAATCACTGATGTAACTCACGACAGTACAACGCCAATGATTAACAAAATTATTGAAGGTGAATGCCAGTGTGGAAAAGGGCCTTCGTTGTGCTACGGCCCCGCAGTTCATAATAGGCTATTGAACTTTGTGGAAAATGTTGCAATCAAAAAGGGCATCCCTGTTCAATACAGAAGTGTTAGCAGATCAACAGGAACGGATACAGAATCGTTCGCATATGCAAATGACGGTTGTCCATCTGTGTTGATATCAATTCCTTTACGCTATATGCATACCACAGTTGAAATGATTCATAAAGATGATATTGAAAATACAATAAAACTTATGTATGAAGCAGTGATTGCCTTTACTCCCGAAACGAATTTGAATTACTTTAAATGAGCAAAGAATATAACGATATAAATTCTCAGGCCAATGACCCCGCCAAATTTTTTAAACTTGGCGGGTTAATATTTTTTAGTTTTATCGTCTTTCTGCTGTCGTTGCTTATTTTGTTTTTTTTAATGCGGTTGATTTTTAACTTCCTGCCATATATTTCATGGATTCAGTATGTTTATATGGTAGCACTAATTTCTGTTGCCCCTTCACTTTTCATTATTATTTATACAATATATTTTAGACGAAGCAAATTTTATAAACCAAAAATTATCGGCACAATTTCAAGAGTGTTATTTGTATTGCTCATTTTATCGTGGATATTTATTTTTGTAAAAGATATTTTGCAGTTTATTTCTGAACAAAATGTAAACATGAGCGATTATCTGGGCTTATCTTTATTTGTTCTTGCAGGGAATGTAGGTTTTATTTTTTTTACCGGAATAATTCAAGCGCTTGCCGCGCCGAAAAAGGAAGAATGGAGCGATAAGCTAATGAAAAATAATTTATAATGGCAGAACTTTCAATTCAACAGGCAATGGAACTGTTCTTAAAAAAGAGCAAGTTAAAACAAGGGATTCAAGGTGTGCGTATTGAAAAAATATGGCTGGAAATTATGGGTCCCACAATTGCTAAATACACCGATAAAATTAAAATTTCAGGCGATACACTCATTATCTCTACTACCGTTGCTCCCTTAAAAAATGAACTGATTTTCCAGAAGGAAACTATTATTAAAAAAGTTAATGAAGCTTTCAAGGAGCAGGTTATTAAAAATATTTCTATTCGCTGATGTT
The DNA here is from genome assembly GCA_018268175.1 of Bacteroidota bacterium. Classification (GTDB taxonomy): domain Bacteria; phylum Bacteroidota; class Bacteroidia; order Chitinophagales; family Chitinophagaceae; genus Ferruginibacter. The sequence continues at coordinate 12,357 of JAFDXB010000055.1, forward strand.
TCCCAGTTCCACCAATTGAAAATTTTTGGTGACCGACGAAATTGCCTTAGTTAATCTTTCAGAATGTGTGTCAGTAATAAAAACCTGTCCCTTTTTACCTGAACAAACTATCTTCATCAAGTTTTCAATCCTTTGTTCATCCAGCTTTTCAAAAACATCATCAAGCAGTAAAATGCAGGCGTCTTTTTGTGAAAGAATGTATTTGTATTCTGCGAGTTTTAATGCAAACAAAAGGCTTTTCTTTTGTCCTTGCGAAGCAATGTTTTTAAATGTTCCTTCTTGTAAATAAAACAACAAATCATCTTTATGTACGCCGGTAGTTGTTCGCTGAAGTTGTAAATCCTTGTTTCGGCTTTGTCTTAAAAGGTCTTTAAAATTTTCATTGCTCAATTGGCTTGAATATCTGATATCAACAATTGCTTCACCCGAAGCAATTTGTGAATGAACCTCCTGAATTATTGGGATTATATTTTTTAGAAATAGTGCTCTTTCATTAAAAATATATTCGGCAGGTTTCAAAAGTTGTTCATCAATAACATCAAGCAATTCTGCATCAGCATTTACATTCCAAGATTTTAAAAGGCTGTTGCGTTGTTGAATTAACCGGTTGTATTTTAATAAAGAAATCAAATATTCCTTATTGATCTGGCTTATGAGTGCATCTAAAAAACGGCGCCTTATTTCACTTCCCTCATTAATTAAAGAAATATCTCCGGGAGTTATCATTACCGCCGGCAACAGGCCGATATGTGAGGAAACCTTTTCGTAAATATTGCCGTTGAGTGAAATTTCCTTTTTTTGGTTTCTGTAGATGCATACAACGGTTTTATCATTATTATTCAAATTGAAATTTCCTTCAAGCCTGAAACCTTCAAAATTAAATTTAATATTTAGTTGTTCTGTTGAAGAAAAGTAACTTTTTGTTAAGCAGCAATAGTAAATAGCATCTAAGATATTTGTTTTACCAATTCCGTTAGGGCCGGAAATTCCAACAATATTCTCCGAAAATTCAAAATCAGAATATGAGTAATTTTTAAACTGTGTTATAATTAACCGCTTCAGCGAGAGCATAAACTGCAATTTAATACAGATATAAGGAATTTGTTTATTTACACTTAAAATCGAATGTTTTTGCAGGTGTTATATTAAAAAATCTCCCTTATCTTTGCCGCCTAAAATTTAAGGTGTTGGCTAAAAATTTTTCAAAGGAAACATACCTGTATTGGTATGAGCTTATGCTGCTTTTAAGAAGGTTTGAGGAAAAGAGCGGCCAGCTTTACGGGATGCAGAAAATACGAGGTTTTTGTCATTTATATATAGGTCAGGAAGCTGTTGCTGCAGGATGTATGACGGCTACAAATCCTGATGATATTTTTATTACTGCTTACCGCGATCATGGCCTTGCCATCGCCAAAGGCGTTAGCCCAAACAGTTGCATGGCAGAACTTTACGGTAAGGCCACAGGCTGTAGCAAAGGAAAGGGTGGAAGTATGCACTTCTTTGGAGTTGAAGAAAAATTCTTCGGCGGGCACGGAATTGTAGGGGCACAAATTGGAACCGGCGCAGGATTAGCATTTGCTGAAAAATATAAAGGAACTGATAACGTTGTTCTTTGCTTTTTCGGTGATGGTGCTGCAAGGCAAGGTATGCTTCACGAAACTTTCAACATGGCAGTTCTTTGGGGGTTGCCGGTAATTTTTATTTGCGAAAACAACCATTACGCAATGGGAACTTCGGTTGCACGTACCAGTAAGGTTCTTGATATTTATAAACTTGCCGATGCTTACGATATGCCCAGTGATGCAGTTGATGGAATGGAACCTGAAAAAGTTCATGAGGCGGTAGAAAGAGCTGTAAAAAGAGCCAGAGAACACGGCGGCCCAACTTTGTTGGAACTTCGTACTTACCGCTACAAAGGGCACAGTATGAGCGACCCTCAAAAATATCGTACTAAAGAAGAATTAGAAGAATACAAAACAAAAGACCCTATTGAAAAAGTATTAAAAACATTAAAGACTGACTTTAATGTTTCAGATGAAGAAATAGAAGCTATTAATGAAAAAGTAAAACATACTGTTGATGAAAGCGTTCAGTTTGCCGAAGATAGCCCTTGGCCAGATGATGATGAACTTCTTAAAGATGTGTATGTTCAACAAGATTACCCTTTTATAACAGATTAAAAAAATATAACCTCACAAAAAAATGGCAGATACAGTATCTAAACAAGCAAATTCTTTATCCCCTGAAAATATTTGGGCACATTACCGTAAACAGATAATTTATGTTGGTGCTGCAATTTTAATAATTCTTGCCGGTTATTTTGCATATCAGGAGCTAATTAAAAATCCAAAAGAGCAGGAAGCGAGTGAGGCTATATTTCAAGCGGAATCACTTTTTGATAAAATGGCTGCGGATCACTTCAGCAAGGATAGCTCAATTTTAGTATTAAACGGCGGCGACCTTAACGGCCTAAAAATTACAGGTGTTCTAAAAGTTATCAGCAATTACGGTGGCACGCCTAGCGGAAACCGCGCTAAATATATTGCAGGTGCTACTTATTTGCACATAAATGAATTTGATAAGGCTATTAAATATTTAAAAGATTTTGATGGTAATGGTGCAGACCAGGTACAGACAAAAGCTTACATTTTATTAGGCCATGCTTATGCAGAACAAAATAAAAATGATGACGCTCTTAGTTATTATAAAAAAGCAGCTGAGGTAAATAAAAAAGATGATGCAATGGCGTCGGATGCATTATTAACAGCGGCGTCGTTTGCTGATGTACTTGGAAAAAAGGATGATGCAAAAAAAATGTACATCGAACTTCGTGACAATTACCCTGCTCACACTGCTGTTAGAAGTGGAGATGTAGATAAGTATCTTGCCCGCCTTGGTGTATTTAAGCAATAAAAATGGGAGTGTATTCTATTGATAATTTTAACGACATCCGGTTACCAAAGGATGCATGCGTTTTTATTGTACGCACAGAATGGAATAAGGAAATAGTTGACAGGCTTGAAGAAGGTGCAGTTAACTGCCTTAAACATTTTAATGTTAAACATAAAGTTATTTACGTTCCCGGTGCTGTGGAAATTGCTTTTGCAGTAAAAAAATGTTGGGATTATTCAATAGTTTCAAGCCGGCCCTCTGCATTTATAACATTAGGCTGCGTTATTAAAGGAGATACTCCGCATTTTGAATATGTTTGTCAGGCTGCGATAAATGGAAATACACAACTAAATTTAATGTTGCCTGTACCAACAATTTTTGGTATTCTTACTGTAAACGATTCACAGCAAGCTGTTGAAAGAATTGGTGGAATCCACGGCCACAAAGGTGAAGAAGCCGCACTTACTGCATTAAAAATGATTTCATTTTCTAACGCTACTGAAAATCCCGTTAACCGGTAATTACCTGATTTTTTTATTTGCTTTGTTGAGAATCAGGTTCAAATTCCAGTGAAACTGAATTCATGCAATACCTTTTATAAGTAGGTGGAGGGCCGTCATCAAATATATGTCCTAAGTGAGAACCGCATCTGTTGCATAATACTTCAGTTCTGTGCATTCCAAAGCTGTTGTCATCTTCGTATTTCACTGCATCTTTTTCAGATTCAAAAAAACTAGGCCACCCGCAGGAACTTTTAAATTTGGCTGTTGATCTGAAAAGATAATTTCCGCATACTGCGCAATAATAATTTCCCTTTTCTTCAGAATTGACATATTTACCAATAAAAGGTTTTTCTGTAGCGCTTTCTCTGGAAACTGCATAAAGGTCGGCAGGCAATATTTTTTTCCATTCGGCATTTGAAACATCCAGTTTACTTTTATCTGTCCGTGAATAGTATGGATTCATTTTTTTTGTAGGTTTTTGTGCAGAACATGCAAATAATGAGCCCGAGAATATTGCAATGAATAAAAATAGTTTCAAAATTTTCATTGCCAAATTTAAATGGTATAAGAGTAAATGAAATTCTAATTAACAAAATGATCTCTTCATTAAAATTAAAAGTTGTATCTTAAAACGCAAAAAATTGAATGAATTATTGGTTAGTAAAATCTGAACCGGGCTCTTATAGTTGGGATGAATTTGTGAAAGATAAAACTACTGACTGGACAGGTGTCCGGAATTATGGAGCTAGAAATAACCTTCAGGCAATGAAAAAAGGCGATCTTGTATTTTTCTATCATAGTCTTGAAGGGTTGAAAATTATGGGAATTGGTAAAGTAGTAAAAGAAAGTTTTTACGACCCTACCACTGAAAATCCCGCTTGGGTTGCGGTTACCTTAAAGGCTGAAAAAAAATTGAAAAATCCTGTGGCTCTAAAAGATTTAAAAGCAGATCACAGATTGAAAGACATGGCTCTTATTAAAAACACCAGACTCTCAGTGCAGCCGGTAAAGCCCTCTGAATGGGAAATAATAATGCAATATGCAGGATAAAAAGCACATTGTAATACTTACAGGCGCCGGCATTAGTGCCGAAAGTGGTTTGAAAACATTTCGTGATTCAGATGGTTTGTGGATGGGATATGATTTGGAGGAAGTAGCTACGGTTTCCGGATTTATTAAAAATCCTAAATTGGTTTTAGATTTTTATAACATGCGCCGCAATGAAGTTGCGCTTGCTTCCCCCAATGCAGCACATTATGGTTTAGCCAAATTAGAAGAAAAATATAAGGTTACGGTAATTACACAAAACATTGATGACTTGCATGAAAGGGGAGGCTCATCAAACGTTATTCATTTGCATGGAGAAATTTTTAAAAAATGCAGTTCCTTAAACCAAGATATTGTTGTTGATTGCCACAACGATATTAACATTGGTGATTTATGTGAAGATGGTTCACAATACAGGCCTTTTGTTGTTTGGTTTGGTGAAAGTGTACCAATGATTTCGATTGCTGCTGATATTGTAAATACTGCCGATATATTTATTGTAATCGGCACTTCACTTTCTGTTTATCCTGCAGCATCTCTTTTATCTGAAGCCGGCGCTAATATCCCAAAATACCTTATTGATAATAATCCACCGGCCATAAACAACAATGATATTAAAGTCATTTCTAAAACAGCAGGAGAGGGAGTTGCTGAACTTTTAACTTATCTGCTGTAGCTGTTCTTCAAACCTTACATCAAACTTTTCAAGTTCCTGTAATACAGGAATGTAAATTTCTTTTTTGACAGGAATGTGAACGCCTGTTAAATTTATTTTTCCATTCAAAATTAAATTTGCCGCTATACCTAGCGGAAGGCCAACCGTTTTTGCCATTGCAGTATGAATACTGTTATTGCCTTTTAAATATAAGATGCTTTTCAGAAGATTTTTTTTATTGTCTTTTTCAAATTCTACTTCATGAACCATAACAACTAAATCTTTATCCGTTGGTTGCAGCATTAATTTTTTCTCAACAATAAATTGCATAACATCCGCTGCAGTGGCTTCGCCGATGTTAAGCAAAGAAGAATCATCATTATAACCAAGGTAGTTTATCTGGCTTAAAAACAATTCATCACAAAGCATTTTAAAATTTTCCTGTAATCCATGTGTTTCAAAATGATTTGAATAAAACTTTGCAAACGATAAACCTTCAGTTGCAAATTTTGTTTGTTCGTCTGTAAGTTTCAGCTTAATAATTTTATCCCAACCTTGCATAAATTCCGGCATCCGTAAAGTTGTCCTTATAAAGGTTTCTAAATTTTTTAGATTGTATGTTTGAATATAAGAAAGGCTGTCACGGTTAGGATAATAACCAAAAGATTGGCCGTTTATATCCAGTTCATTATTATTAGCAAATAAATTTTCGTAAGGTTCGTTTATTGTTTTATTATTCAAAAGGTATGTTGCGCCTGCCTTTCCTGCTAATATTACATTTCTGGGATTCCAACTTATTTTATAATGCCAGGGGTTATCATCACTTTCAGGAGCCACAAGCCCTCCACAATGACTTTTAAATGAAAATATTTTTCCTCCATCAGCATTAATTTCATCAAATATTTTCATAGCACTCATGTGGTCAATGCCCGGATCAAGGCCCATTTCGCATAAAAATAAAATACCTGCTTCTTTAGCTTTTTTGTCTAACGATTTTATTTTATCATCCACATACGATGCAGTTAGTAAATGTTTTGACAGAGAAATGCAATCTTCTGCAATAAGAAAATGCAGTGATGCAGGCATCATGGAAATTACTATGTCTGCAGTTGCAATAAGTTCTCTTCGTTTGTGGGTATCAGTTATGTCGGTCACAATTGATTTACTTCTTTTGTGACCATGGGTTTTACTCTCAATAATATCTTTATTTGAATCAGCAACAATTAGTTGCCAATCATTTTTTTCAGATTCATTTAAAATGTAATCAATTAATACAGAGGCTGATTTCCCGGCACCAAAAAGAACAATTGTTTTCACTTTTTTTTTGGCGCAAGGTAAGCCTTTCCCACAAGGTGGGAAATAAGATTTAATAACATTATAATGCACTGATTATGAGGATAAAAATTGCATATAAATTATGCTCGTTTTGACACCTAAAACGGCTTGAATAGACTATATTTGCAGCCTATAAAATACTATGGATACAAACGATCAATTTGAAGGGGAAATCCCTAATAACAGAGGTAAAATTATTCCTGTTAATATTGAAGAACAAATGAAGATTTCTTACATTGATTATTCAATGAGTGTAATTGTTGGAAGGGCTCTTCCTGATGTGAGAGACGGATTAAAACCCGTTCACCGCCGTGTTCTTTTCGGTATGAATGAATTGGGAAATTCAAGCAACAGGCCATATAAAAAATCTGCCCGTATTGTGGGTGAAGTAATGGGTAAATTCCACCCTCATGGCGATGCTTCTATTTATGATACAATGGTGAGAATGGCGCAAGACTGGTCAATGCGCTATACAATGGTTGATGGCCAAGGTAACTTCGGAAGCCAGGATGGAGACCCTCCGGCAGCAATGCGTTATACCGAGGTGCGTATGCAAAAGTTTGCAGAAGCAATGCTTGAAGATCTTGATAAAGATACAGTTGACTTTCAATTAAACTTTGATGATTCTTTGAAAGAACCAACCGTGTTGCCAACAAGAGTTCCACAGTTGCTGTTAAACGGCAGTAGCGGTATTGCTGTAGGAATGGCAACTAACATGATGCCTCATAACCTAACCGAAGTTGTAAACGGCTGTATTGCTTATATTGATAATAACGACATAACTATTGAAGAATTGATGTCGCACGTAAAAGCGCCGGATTTTCCTACAGGCGGAATTATTTATGGAATTGAAGGTGTGAAAGCAGCAATGCAAACAGGCCGCGGCAGGGTAGTGGTTAGAGGAAAAACTACAATTGAATCAGATGCCAAAGGAAAAGAAAAAATTATTATAACTGAAGTTCCCTATCAGGTTAACCGTGATGCACTTACATCAAAAATCGGCGAACTAATTAACGATAAAGTTATTGAAGGAATTTCAGATGTAAATAACGAAAGCAACAATAAAGAGGGAACCCGCATTGTTGTTGAATTGAAGAAGGATGTTATTGCTCAGGTTGTAATTAATCAGCTATATAAATACAGCGATCTTCAAACTTCGTTTGGAATAAATAATGTTGCTCTTGTAAATGGCAGGCCGAAAATTTTAAATATCAAAGATCTTATTTCTGAATTTGTAAACTTCCGGCATGAAGTAGTTATACGCAGAACAAGATATGAATTAAGAAAGGCTGAAGAGAAAGCTCATATTCTTGAAGGATATATAATTGCACTTGATAATTTAGATGCTGTTATAAAACTTATCCGCGAAAGCGCTACACCAAATATTGCTCAGGAAGGATTGATCTCAAATTTCGGAATGTCTGAAATTCAGGCAAAAGCCGTATTGGAACTACGTTTACAAAGGCTTACCGGAATGGAGATTGAAAAAATTCGTGAAGAGCATGCAGAAATTTTAAAAGTTATTGAGAGATTGAAAATGATTCTTGCTAATGAATATATGAGGTTCGATATCATTAAAGATGA
>JAFDXB010000056.1 GCA_018268175.1 Bacteroidota bacterium
CAGCGGTAGGCAGACATTTTACTATCAACATTTATTCATACTTTCAGCAATCAAATAAAAAATGGGTTGACCGTCAGTTGGGCTGAAGGAATACTAATCCCCACCTGCATAAAGCCCCGGGCGTTACCTGCTATTATAGAGCGACACACCACAACAAACAATGGGACTATTTGACAAAATATTTGGTACAAGCAACAAAATAAAAGTTCAGTTCATTGACAACTTCAACGGACAGACAATTGGTGTTTCGGACATGACCGCTGACCAATTACCCGAAACGTTTTCTGTACCGACAACAATGCACATTCAAGACAATGACTGGACTGTTGAAGAAGCGATACCTGAAAACTCAACTGATTTCATTAAAACAAAAAGCCTTGTTTTGAAAATGAGAAAAGTTGAGAAAATGAACCCAAACGACATTTGGTTTACTACTCCGACAATTTCAAACGAATTTCCACAGTTGACAGAAAAGATAACAGAAACTGAATTCGACATTTCAATTCACGAAGATGATTACAGACAGAATGAATTTTTAAATCAAAGTTCTCTACCAAAAATTGAAGAAGAATTTGATGGCATTAAAGGCATTTGGGCAAATCATAGCAAGAAGAGCGGCGAATACACATTGTTTAAGAATTGTCACGTTAGAAAAACTATTGGTTCGCCAAACTTGACAATCGATTTTACCGAACTCAAATCTCTTTTAAAGTGTTCTTCAGTTGGACAGGTTATTATCAACGGCAATATACTTGTAAACGGATTTGCTATTAAAACAGACAATACAACTTACTTTGGAACTCTTAATGAAGACACAGTTATTGAACTTTGCATTGCTCAATGGAATGACAACACGACAAACGAAATTTTGGAAATAAACAAAGCATTCAATTTAGTGTTTGTAAATTGGTATCACAGCGACCTAATAAAAAATGGTTAACGATAAACAACTGACGCATATAAGTAAGTTTTTAAGTTTGGTTTTACGACATCAACCTGAAACAATCGGCATTCAACTTGACCAAAGCGGTTGGACGGACATAGCTGAATTGATTGAAAAAGCGAATAACTACGGGGTTAAGTTTGATAGAGAAATACTAAATCATATCGTTGCGACAAACTCAAAGAAGCGATTTGCATTTAATGATACGCTTGACAAGATTAGAGCAAGTCAAGGACATTCAGTAGAGATTGAATTAGGTTACATAAACCAAAAACCACCAGAAATCCTTTTTCATGGAACTGGTGAAAAATCGGTGCAATCAATTTTAGACACAGGACTTGAAAGACGCAACAGGCAACATGTGCATTTGAGCAGCGACTTTGACACAGCGATTAAAGTTGGACAAAGGCATGGGAAGCCATTTGTTTTCAAAGTGCTTGCAGAACAAATGTATATTGACAATTTTCAGTTCTTTATTTCGGACAATGGAGTTTGGTTGACAGACCATGTTCCAATAAAATATTTAAAACAAAGTGACGAATAACAGCAGGTAACATTGCATTGGCAATATGGCGAGCGACGAATATATTTTCAGCTTTTTGTTCGCTGCTCAACTTCGGTTTCGGCCGACGAATAACGCTGAGCAACAGAATAAACAATGAGCTTTTGTAACTTTAATCAGCAGCGGCACCGGGCAGACGGAACACAGAATACCGCCACATCGCCAATGCTTTAACGTTGCCTGCCATTTTATGACCGACCATTCAACAACTAAATGACTGACCAAATATTAATTAACAAAACCGCTTCTATTCTTTTAATTGAAGAGAGAGACAATAACGAAGTTATTATTTGTGCACCACATCATACATTGGGAGGCGTCAAAGATATGCCTTGTCCAGAGCACACTGACGGAGACGAAAACACAGGATTTATTGCCCGACAACTTGCAGAACAAATAAAATCTTCTTCTGTAATTGCTTGTAACTATCGGATTGACCCAAACAAAAATTTAACTACAGACTATTCAACTCAAATTGCAAAATGGAAACCCAAGTATCTAATTGAAATTCACGGACACGGTGCAAGAAAAAGAGACAACTTTTGCATTGAGGTTTCTTCAGGAAAAATTGAGCGGAATGAAATTTCAAAACTTTTTGCAACAACTTTAAAAAATAAATTTCGAGACAACGACATTTTAAAAGACTATAAAGTTTGTGGCGACTTTAATCATATTTATTTTAAAGCTGCCAAGACTGCAACTATTATTGACGACAGGTGGACACCAATTCACATTGAACTTCCGCCATCAATACGGTTAGACAAAGACAGTAACTTACCAACTTTTGCGGCTGAATTTATTAAGTATTTGAATGAGACAATTTCTGAAATCTGTAAGTAACAAATGTGTGGTAGGACAAAAACGGCAGGCAACATGGGGTTTTGTGCAAGCAGGGCTGGACGTTCAAACTTAGACTGTTTGCATCGCTGTACTTTGGTTCGGGCTGGACGGAATTCTATTGGTTTTTAGTTGTTGTCTTGTACTTTTATTTCTTTATTGGGCTTCAGTTCCAGGCTGGACAATTAACAATGCCCTACCTGCACAAAGCCCTGTTCGTTGTAGGCAATTCGGGGAACCGTCTTTCGGTGCATAGCTGTTAGACAAAAATCCATCTTTAACATTTTCAGGAAAAGTAAATCACTACAAATATGGCAAGCATTTTAAACAAATTATTTTTCAACAAGAATAAACTCACCAGAGAGGAAAAGTTGGAAGAACTGCAAGCGTATTTAATCCAAAGTGAAAACCTTTTTTTTGAAAGTAGTTTTGTCCACACATTAAAGCCAGAACATCGAAAGTCACTTTTGGTTGCCATGCGTTTGTTTTACCCGGGCAGTGATTATAATGAGACATCGAATAGACATTATGTTTACAATTTTATTTCAAATTGGTATAAATATACTAACGATGAAATGCAAGAGCATTGTGACAAGTACCCTGCCGATTCTCTATTCGCCTTATTAAGTGATTTACCAATGCAGTCCAAAATTGGAATACTGCTATTGATGAATTGTATTCTCTATATCGACAAAAATGCTACTGCCCAACAAATTAACTTGGCAAAAGCCATTTATACAGTGATCGGAATCACACCCAAGCTATATAACAGTGTAATGACAAGATTTGGAGATATAAGAAAGGATAAATGGTTTTCATACATACATAATCATGCCTTCTAAAAACTGTATTCTTAAATAAACGGGGAAGCCGAAAACCGTGCATATCACAGAGTAGGCAAAATAAAATAACAAATATGTGGTCGACAATTTTACTCTGTCTAAAGTTCTTGGGAATTATTTTCATACTAAATCTTCTCCTAGGTATGGTTATTATGGTTCCAATTTTGACTAAACTAAAAATGGACAGTCATTTTAAGAGGTTATCATTAATAAAAAATATTATTGTCGCTATTTTTTGGATAGTTAATGGACTTGCCTTTTGCTATTTATTGAAAATGTCATTGAATACTTTTGAAACTGAAACTTTAAATCGAAAACAGCTTTTTGTAGTTCTCATTATTGTACTAATTGGAAATTCTCTACTTAATTTCATTGCTAGAGAATATAAAAAATCAATTGCAGAAAAAGATTACAGTAGCATTGACAGCTGGAGTAAACTTGAGCAAAATAGTTACTTCTCGAATATTGTAATGTATAAAGCAATGATGTATGCATTAGGACTCGGATTTTGGATTTGGTTAATGCTAATTATTAAACCATCTTGGATAGACTATTTCTTAATATTTTAAATTGACACAGTGCTCAATGAACTGCCTACAACAGGCGGTTTGGCAATATGGCGAGGCGACGAATATATTCTCAACTTTTTGTTTGCTAATCGGCTTCGGTTCCAGCGGACGAATAAAGCCGAGCAACAGAATAAACAATGAACTTTTAGTTATAAATTTAGCAGCGGTTTCGGGCTGACGATTTTCAAATGCCGCCACATCGCCAAGCCGTAATCGTTGTGTGTAATGGCTGACAATCCTCGTAAAATTTAAGGCTATCGACGGAGAACAATTAATTAAGAAAGATTTTTTAATTGCTCAAACCTTTTCTAAACAGACAAGAATTTTTTTTCACATTTGAAAAACAACGGAATTTTATTTGAAAACTTCTAGTGCTTTTAATCAATGTTTCAGCAATAATTCTGCAGACATTTGCTAATGAAAAATTTCAAATATTGGACTTTGACATTTTGTGCATGACAATATTTTAGGACTTGTAATTTTTATCATGCAGTAAATAAATGAC
>JAFDXB010000057.1 GCA_018268175.1 Bacteroidota bacterium
CGTATGCAGAGTATAAAAGAAACTCTGTTTCTTGCTCTTCTCCAAAAACGTGAGGAAGCCGGTATTCAAAAGGCTTCTGTAACTGTTAATACTAAAGTTCTTTCATCGCCTGCAAAAATTAATTCTGTTCTAAAGCCTGATAAAAGAGGAGTTTTACTTATTTCTATCCTCGCCGGTTTACTATTACCGTTAGTGTTTCTTGTAATAAGAGAACTTCTTAACAACAAAATTGTGTCTAAAAAACAATTGCAATCTTTAACTGATATTCCGGTAATAGCTGAACTTGAACATGTAGATGAACTTGGATCAAGGCCTTTTGTTATAGAAGAGAAGAAGAGGTCAATGTTTGGTGAACAAATTCGCTCGTTACGTACCAATATTGACTTTTATTTTACCGGTAGTAAAAGATGCAAATATATCCTTCTTACCTCCAGCGTAAGTGGTGAGGGAAAGTCATTCATGTCTATGAATCTTGCTAAAAGTTATTCGATATTAGGAAAGAGAGTTGCTTTGCTTGAATTTGATCTTCGCCGGCCCAAAATTAGTTCTGCACTTAATATCAACTCAAAAGACAAAGGATTATCTTCTTTTCTTAGCGGCAAGATAAATATTAAAGACATGGTTGTAAACCTTAGCGAAAAACCTGACCAGGTTCTTGATTTATTTCCGGCAGGTCAACCACCACCGAATCCACAAGAATTAATTTCAGGAGAGTATATAAAAGATTTTAAGGATTTTCTGGATACTAATTATGATATTGTTATTATTGATACACCTCCTTTTGGAATTGTTGCTGATGCACAGATTTTAGGTGAATGGGCTGATATTTCTCTTATTCTTACTAGGTTTAAACAAACAGTAAAGGATCAGGTTGCTGAAATTAACGAATGGAATAACCTTGGAATATTTAAACGTATGGCTCTTGTTTTTAACGGAGTAAAAAACAAAGGTTACTTCGGAACCAAATACGGTAACTATTATTACAAGAGAAAATACGGTGAAGCATATTATACATCAGATGCAAAATAGTATTGTATTTAAAATCCTGTCATTGAAAATCCATGAAAGTATTATTTATAATAGACTCACTTGGCGTAGGCGGTGCCGAAAGGAGTATTGCTGAAATTGCTGCCAATTTTAAAGAATTTACACCTGTTGTTTGCCACTTATTCAACAATAAGGATCTTAAACATATTTATGACCAGCATCGCATAAAAGTGATTTCGCTCGACCTGCCTAAAAGTTACAAAGACGCACAGATTTTACCCAAGCTTCTTGAAATTGTTAAATCTGAAAATCCTGATTTAATTCATGCAAGTTTATACAGAAGTATGATGCTTTCAAGAAAAATAAAAACCGTAATTAAAATTCCTCTTGTAAACAGTTTTGTTAGCGACAGTTATTCTTCCGCCCGATTTAACAGGCTTAAACTGAAAACAAAACTGAAGTTGAAATATTACCAGTTTATAGACAGAAGTTCTGCAAAAATTGCTGATGTTTTTATTTCTAATTCACAGGCTATCGCCGGAAGTAATTGTAAAGCCTTAAAATTGAAGTCTGATAAAGTGAAGGTAATTCACAGAGGCAGGAATTTTGAAAAATTTTCAAATGTTGATGAAAGAAAGGTTGAAAATGTGAAAGTTGAATTAGGGCTTAAAAACAAAAAAGTTTTTTTAAATGTTGGTAGGTTACTTGAAAGTAAAGGGCAACAGGATGTAATTTATGCTTTTAAAGATATTGCTGGCACACATCCGGAGGCAATTTTATTATTGGCCGGAGAAGGCAATTACAGAAGCGTTCTGGAGAAATTAATAAGTGAATATTCTCTGGAAAACAGAGTTTTTCTTTTGGGGCAAAGAAATGATATTGAGGTATTGCTTTCTGTATCCGATTATTTTGTTTTTTCATCTTACTTTGAAGGGTTGCCCGGCGCTTTGCTTGAAGCAATGATGGCCGGAAAAATCATTATTGCCGGCAATATTCCTGAAAACCGCGAATGTGTTGATGAAACATCAGCCTTATTTTTTAATCCCGGCAATGTTAAACAACTTAGAGAACTAATGCAAAAAGTTTTAAATAATTCCGATAATTACAAACATCTTGGGTCAAATGCAAAAAATATTGCAGCGGCGAAGTTTGATATTAAAATGATTTCAGCACTGTATGAAGAAACTTATAAAAATATAATTTCTAAATCATGAGAATATTGCAATTGGTTACACGCAGGCAATATCGCGGTGCGGAAATGTCGGCATTTTTTTTAAGTAAACAATTGCTTGAAGAAGGACATGAAATATTTTGGGTTGGATTATATAAGACAAAAGACAATATTCTTGAATTGCCCGGCGCTTTTAATGCTGATCTTTCAGGTAACAAAAGTGGATTTATAAATAAAGAAAAAGTTAGGAGCCTGAAAAAAATTATAAAGGAAAAAAATATTGATATCATTCAATGTAATGGCTCAGATACTTTAAAATATGTGGTTGCTGCACAATTGTTTGACAGAAAAGTTCCGTTCGTTTATAGGAATATTAGTAAAATAAGTTTCTGGTTAAAAAAATCTTTTATTAAAAAAATTCTAACCGGTTTTTTGCTATCAAAATCATCTGCAATTGTTTCCGTAGGTGTAAAATCAAAAGAGGATGTTTTAAGTATTTTTCCCAAATTGGTGAACAAAATATCAGTTATAAGCCGTGGAGTTCCATCATTAAAAATAGATGGTATAGAAAAGCGTGCTCAAATAATTCAGGAATTTGGAATAAATAAAAGTAATAAAATATTATTGTGGGCAGGTTCCTTTTCCTTTGAAAAAAATCCTGCATTTATGCTTGATGTAATGCAATTTGTGGATGAAAATGCAATTTTGATTATGGCCGGGAATGGTATTTTAATTGATGAAATTAAAGACCTCCTGCACCAAAGAAATTTGCAGAATAGAATTATAATTGCAGGATATAGAAATGATCTTCAGGATTTATTAAGTGCTGCAGATTTATTTTTGCTTGGCAGCAAAATAGAAGGGGTTCCGGGAGTAATTTTGGAGGCTGCCGTTCAGGAAGTGCCTTCAGTTGCTGTGGCAGTAGGCGGAGTTGAAGAAGTAGTTATAAATAATAAGACCGGAATTATTTTGCAAGATCATGATTCCAAAAAATTTGCATCATCAGTAAATATGCTTTTGCAAAATGAAAATCTAAGAATGGAAATGGGCAAAAATGCAAGGCATTTTGTATTGAAAAATTTTAATGAAAAGAATAATGCTTTAAGATTTATTGAATTATATAAAAAAATCACTGACAAAAATTGATAAAAGTCCTTCATATAATAAAATCGCTCGGCCGCGGGGGAGCTGAAATGCTGCTACAGGAAACTTTGCCGTTTCACAATAAAAGCGAATTTGAGTTTCATTATATTTATTTCCTTCCCTGGAAAAATCAAATGGTTGCCGGTATTGAAAAAAACGGTGGTACCGTTAAAAACTTTAAAGCAAAAAATAATATTTATATAATGATGCAGGTAAAAAAAATAATTGCCTACGTCAAAGAAAATAATATTCAAATAATTCATTGCCATCTGCCCTGGGCAGGATTTGTTGGTCGCATTATTCATCGGATAACAGGAATTCCTGTAGTTTATTCAGAACATAATAAGCAAGAGCGTTATCACATACTAACGAAAACTATAAATAAGCAAACTTTCAACTGGCAATCAAAGGTTATTGCAGTTTCTGCAGATGTTGAAGAATCTATTGTTAAAAATATATCTCCAAAAATTCCGGTTCAAACAATATTAAACGGAGTAAATACAGATTTTTTTAAAAGAGATATCAATGCCGGCATAGAGTTGCGAAACAAATTAGGTATTTCTAATGATGTAATTGTTGTTGGTACAATTGCTGTTTTCAGATTTCAGAAGCGATTAAAAGAATGGATATTAATTTTTAAAGAATTTCATAAAAAACATTCATTTGTTAAAGGAATAATTGTAGGTGATGGAATTCTTAAAGAAGAGATATTATCTTTTGTGAAGGAGCAAAATATGGAGGAGCATATTATTTTTCCCGGTTTACAAACGGAAGTAAAGCCCTGGCTTTCAGCAATGGATATATTTATGATGAGTTCAATGTTTGAAGGTTTGCCAATTGCATTGCTTGAGGCAATGAGTATGGAATGTGCTGTTGTTTGTACTGATGCCGGAGGAATTCCGGAATTAATAAGAAATAATATTGACGGCCTTCTTGCCCCTGTTGAGAAATGGCAGGAATTGGAAGATTGTCTTGAAAAATTGTTTTCTGAAAGGGAAGAATTGTATAAATTTAAATTGGCAGCCAGGCAACGTGTTATAGATTCTTTCAGCATAAAAACAATGGTTGAACAAACTGAGAACGTTTACAGGGAAATATTGAAAAAATAAATGGAAATTTCATCTGCTCATAGTACTGACCTTCCTGAAATGGTTGAACTTCTTAAAAAGAGTTTGGGGGAAGGGCTTATTCCAAAATCGGAAAAATATTTTCAATGGAAACATTTTGATAATCCCTTTGGAAGGTCTAAAATTTTACTTGCTAAAGAAGAAAATAAAATTGTTGGATTGAGAGCTTTTATGAAGTGGTCATGGAAAAACGGAGAAGAGATTATTTCAGCGGTAAGAGCTGTGGATACTGCAACTGATCCTGCATTTCAAGGAAAAGGCATTTTTAAAAAACTCACTCTCCAGGCTGTAGCCGAATGTGCTAAAGAGGGAATTGGCCTGGTTTTCAACACCCCAAATAACAGTAGCAAACCGGGATATTTAAAAATGGGTTGGACTGATGAAGGTCGAATGCCGCTGCTTTTAAAAGCCGGAAGTTTGCGTCCTACATTTTATTCTGATGCCCGTAATTCGACACTTTTTAAAAATTTCCCTGTTAAGGAGTTAAATCGTGATTATAACTTTCCGCAAAATAACCGGATTATTTATACGCCCTTAACTTCTGATTATATCTCCTGGCGTTATATTTCTTGTCCGATAGTAAATTACGGTTCTATTTGTGAACAGGGATTTGGAATAATTTTCAGAATAAAAAAATTAAAGCAATTCAGCGAATTACGGATATGTGAAATGTGGTGTCAGCACGGAAAGGAAATATTAATAAAAAAAGCATTAAAGGAAGTGGTCAAAGCTGCAAGGCCTTTGATGGTGTCTTGTGCGCCAAATGCACTGGTAGATAAAAACTTCAATTTTTTTGGGCCATTTCTAAAGGGGCCCATAACAACCATACGACCGTTAGCACTTACTAACCTGGATAAATTCAATAATTTTAACTCCTGGCAACCATCAATAGGTTCAATGGAATTGTTTTGACATGGATGCCATTTTTATCTTCATATTAATTGTAATAACACAAACACTTGTTACTAAAAATGTTTCAAAGCGTTTTAAAATATTAAGTGAGAATTATGTATGGACAATGTTTGCCGTGCATTGTATTCTTACTGCAACATATATAACTTATGCATTCATAACAACCAGTGATGCCTTTGGTTATTTTGCCAGAAGCAGCAGGGCAGAAGACTGGCTTTCATTATGGGGAACATCAACCACATTTATAGACTTTGTTGGCTGGCCTTTTACTCATCTTATTGGCCTTTCTTTTATTTCAACAATGTTCATATTTTCTTATTTTGGATATTTGGCTATATTGTTTTTTTACATTGCAGCAAGAGAAAATGTTTCACTACAACCGGTATGGAAAAAATATACTCCTGTTGAATTAGTTTTTCTTCTTCCAAACTTACACTTTTGGTCAGCCTCTTTCGGAAAAGGGAGTGTTATTTTATTGGGTTTGGGAATGTTTTGTCTTGGATTGAGCAGATTTAACCGCCGGTATTTCACAATGCTTGCCGGGGGTTTTATTGTGTATTTGGTAAGGCCGCATATTTTATTTGCAGTGGTTATTTCTGTAATGTTGAGTGCTATGTTAACTTCCAAAGGAATTAAATGGTATTTAAGATGGATAATTTTTGCAGTTAGCATGGTGTTGATAATTTATATAGGGCAGGATGTTGCAAAATTTACATCTGTAGAAGATTTTGATGTTTTAAACTCAGAATTTATTTCAAACAGAGCCGCGGAATTGTCGAAGTCAACTTCAGGTATAAATATTCAGAATTACAGCTTGCCAATGAAGATGTTTACTTTTTGGTTCAGGCCATTGTTTTTCGATGGTTTAGGAATGATGGGGCTTATAGTTTCCTTTGAAAATTTATTTTATCTTTTTATGTTTTGGGTAGTAGTATATAACGGCTTTAAAAACTGGAAAAACTGGAATGGATATTTTAGGATATGCCTTTTTATATTTTTACTTGGTTCACTCGCACTTGCACAGGTTACAGGAAATCTCGGTATAGCAATCAGGCAGAAAGCCCAATTAATGCCTTTCTTTTTTATTATTTATTTTAAGTCATTGCAATTCAGGCAATCAATTTCTAAAACTAAAATTGCCGGCTATGCTAAATAAGGGAATTTTTTGTATCTCTCTTGATTTCGAACTTCACTGGGGATGTTTTGAAAGAATGGAATTGAATGAAAATCAGCAACAATATTTTTTAAATACACGCAAAATTATTCCGTCGAAACTCGATCTTTTTGCTTCTAATGAAATTCATGTAACATGGGCAGTGGTTGGAATGATGTATTGCAAAAATGTTGAAGAATGGAATCAAACAAATCCGGAAATTATTCCCACATTTACCAATGAAAAAGCCTCAGCATATAAATGGATTGAAAAGCATGGATTTAAAGGTGAAGAAGATCCGTTTCATTTTGCACCTCAACTCATTGAACTGGTAAAAAATACTTCTTATCAGGAAATAGCTTCTCATACCTATGCTCATTATTTTTGCCTTGAACCGGGACAAACAGAGGACCAATTTCGTGATGACATGAAAATTTCTATTGCCCTTGCAAATAAAAATGGTTCTAAAATAAAATCTCTTGTATTTCCACGTAACCAGTTTAATCCTAATTACCTTTCCGTTTGCCACGATTTGGGAATTACGTCTGTTCGTTCCAGTCCGGATATTTGGTACTGGAGATATGGCACGGGATCTACAATGAAAGAAAAGTTTTTTAGAGCAGGGGATGCATATATAAAAATTCAACCTATAAAACCTGTTTATTTAAAAGATATTGAAGTAAAGGAAAACTCTCCGTTGCTCTTGCCTTCAACGAGATTGTACAGGGCGTGGTCTCCAAAATATAAAATTCAAAATTTATTTAAAATGCGGCGCATAAAAGATGAAATGACAACCGCTGCAAAGAACAATGCATACTATCATATGTGGTGGCATCCGCATAATTTTGGGAATAATCCGAAAGAGTGCATGCTTGAACTGGAAGAAATAATTGAACACTTTTTAAAACTTAAAAGGAATTATGGTTTTGAAAGTATGACAATGAATGAAATAACTGATTTCATCAGAAGGTCGAAAAAGTAATTATCGAAAACATGTACAGAAATTTTTTTAAACCTCTTATAGATATTCTGGTTTCTTTTATTGCTCTAATTGTGGCATTGCCTGTAATCATAATTATTTCATTTATATTAAAAATCACGAAACATAACAGCATTTTTTTTATACAGGAGCGTGTAGGAAAGAATGATAAAAAATTTGGTGTCTTAAAATTCAAAACAATGAATGATGCAAAAGATGCAGAAGGTAATTTACTTCCCGACGCAAGGAGGTTAACAAAATTTGGAATATTTCTTCGCAAAAGCAGCCTTGATGAAATTCCACAGTTAATAAATGTTTTGAAAGGGGATATGAGTTTAATTGGGCCACGTCCGTTGTTGGTGAATTATCTTAAATTATATTCTGCGGAGCAGCGAAAAAGGCATTTGGTTAAACCCGGAATTACAGGCTGGGCGCAGGTAAATGGAAGAAATGCAATAAGCTGGAAAAGGAAATTTGAACTCGATGTTTGGTACGTCAACAATCTCACATTTGTAACAGATATAAAAATCGTTTTTCTTACTTTTAAAAAAGTTTTTGCAGGAAGTGATATTTCCCAGGCAGGTCAGGCAACTGCGGAAGCGTTCAATGGGAATAATTAATTATTTGGTGTGCTACGAACCAAGAAGGTGGACATTCAAGGAAAAAAAATAAAAGGGTTATATAATTAGTGTTTTTCGTATGGAAAAAAATAAGTTAGTGTATCTGACAGGTCTAAATGGAATTCGCGCTATAGCGGCGTGTGCTGTTCTATTAAATCATATCAACATTGGGTTAATAAACTTTAATGTTCCCGGTGTTTCTTTATTTGGGTTTAATAGAGGAAAGCAAAGTGGATGGAATCTTGGTGAACATGGAGTTACAATGTTTTTTGTTTTAAGCGGCTTCCTGATAACTTTTCTCTTATTAAAGGAAAGGGAAAAGTTAGGTGCCATATCAATAAGAAAATTTTATTTACGGCGGGTATTAAGGATTTGGCCGCTTTATTTCTTCTTTCTTTTTATTTCAGTTTTGGCGGTGGCCTTAATTAATCACACACTTCCTACTGATTCATAGTTGTTTTTTTACATTGCTTTAATGGCAAATATTCCGTTTATATTCAAATTCGTTTTGCCTGTTACAGCGCACTTATGGTCTATTGCGGTAGAAGAACAATTTTACCTTTTTTGGCCACATCTTTTTAAATTAAAAAATATTAAAAAGATAATTATCTGGTCAATTATTCTGTTAGCTGTAATCAGATTAGGCGTTTGGACTGCCTATCCCCATACAAAACTTTCTTCCTTTGTAACAGTAAATAGATTCGATTGCATGCTGTTTGGAGCCTTGCTTGCATTTTTGTTAAATGAGCGAAGTGATATTATCAATAGGCTCAACAGTAAATTTTTTCAGATTGCATCTTGGGCAATATTCTTAATTCTGTTTTTAAACATATCAGTAGTTAATGCTATTATTACTATGTTTACTGTAACTGCCGCAACTGGAGCCATAATTATAAATCAAATCGGCAATAAGCCTAAGTTGATTAATCTTGAAAATCCTGTTTGTAACTTCCTTGGGAAGTATTCTTATGGTATTTATGTTTATCATCCGCTACTTATTTTCTTAGCGTATAAATCTCAGTTGTTTGAATACATTCGTAATCCTTATCTTAAAGTTGCTGTGATTTATATTGTAATTATTGTGCTCACAATATCAATTGCATATTTGAGTTATCAGTTACTTGAAAAAAAGTTCTTAAATTTTAAAGGAAGGTATAGTGTTGTTCATTCAACAAATACAAACGTTAAGAGTTTTAATTCAGGAATAGAAAAGGTTCTTTAAAAGGAACTTAGATATTTTTGCAGTGGTGATTCGCAGGGATTTGAAAAATGTTTTTCTTATTTTTAAAAAAATATACTGGAGGTAAAATTTCCAGGGATGGCATGGAAAATAAAATTTAATTACATTATGAGCTCATTTTATTCGGAAGAAGAATTAAAAGAAATTGGATTTAAGTCATTCGGAAAAAACGTTTTAATTTCTAAAAAAGCATCAATTTATGGAGCTTCAAGAATATCAATTGGTAATCATGTAAGAATTGATGATTTCTGCTTTTTATCTCCCGGAGAGAATGGGATTTTTTTAGGTGATTACATTCATATAGCTCCTTATTGTTCACTTGCAGGAAAAGGAAAAATAACAATGGAAGATTTTTCAGGCCTTTCCGCAAGGATTTGCATTTTTTCTTCAAGTGATGATTACAGTGGCGGAAGCCTTACTAATCCTACTGTGCCGGATAAATATAAAAAAGTACATCATGGTGATGTTCTGCTGGAAAAGCACGTTATAATTGGTGCAAATTCAGTCATTTTGCCGGGAGTTACAATCGGGAAGGGTTCAGCAATAGGGGCTTTAAGCCTTGTGGCAAAAAATATTGAGCCTTTTAAAATTGCAATTGGAAGCCCGCTTAAAATAATTAAAGACAGGAAAATTGACATTGTTGAAATTGAAGAGAATTTTAGGAAGGATCCTGATTTTTAAATTCTCTTC
>JAFDXB010000058.1 GCA_018268175.1 Bacteroidota bacterium
AACAAAATAGATAAAGAGTTTATTAAAAAGGAAGTAGAGACATTTGAGTTTGTAAATGAATTTTTGCCGGGTATGTTTTAGAGCTTCGTAAAATATCGTTGTCAAAATCGTAAATTGCCACATTGAAAAAAAATGTAGTTATTTATGAATTTAGATATACAGTACAACAAGAACGAAGATGCGATGAAAATGGCCTGGAGCGGCATCAAGAAAAAGTTAGACAAAATTTATGAAGGAGGAGGAAAAAAAGCCGCGGAAAAGCAAAAGGAGAAGAACAAGTTAACGGCCCGCCAGAGAATAGCTTTGTTGTGTGATGAGGGAGAACCATTTATTGAGATCGGGGCTTTTGCGGGATATGAGATGTATGAGGAATATGGAGGTTGTGCAGCAGGAGGAACGGTGAGCGGTATCGGATATGTGAATGGAAGGCAGTGTGTGATACTTGCAAACGATCAGACTGTTAAAGCCGGGGCTTGGTTTCCGATTACGGGGAAGAAGAATTTGAGAATGCAGGAGATAGCGATGGAGAATCATTTGCCTGTAATATATATTGTTGACAGTGCAGGGGTTTTTCTGCCGATGCAGGATGAGATTTTTCCCGATAAGGAGCATTTTGGGAGGATATTCAGGAATAATGCGAGGATGAGTGCCATGGGTATTACTCAAATTGCTTTGGTTACCGGAGCTTGTGTAGCGGGAGGAGCATATTTGCCCATTATGAGCGACGAAACTTTAATGGTGGATGGAGCAGGATCTATTTTTTTGGCAGGGCCTTACCTTGTGAAAGCTGCTATAGGAGAAGATATAGATGTGGAAACATTAGGCGGAGCAATGACGCATAATGCAATTTCAGGCATTGCTGATTATCATTTTAAGACAGAAGAGGAAAGTATTGAGCAGGTAAGAAGGATAGTGGGCAAACTTGGAAAACCTGAGCATGCCGGATTTGACAGGGTAAAGGAAGTAAATCCTTCGCGTAATATTGAAAGTATTTACGGCATAATGTCGGAAAACAACAGCCGGCCTTATGACATGAACGAAATAATTCAATGTATTGTTGATGACGGCAGTTTTGATGAATTTAAAAAAGAGTATGGCAAATCAATAATTTGCGGATATGCAAGAGTTGACGGTTGGGCAGTTGGAATAGTAGCAAACCAGCGTTTGATTGTAAAGAATGCGAAAAAGGAAATGCAACTCGGAGGTGTTATTTATAATGACAGTGCTGACAAATCTGCAAGGTTTATAATGAACTGCAACCAGAAAAAAATCCCTCTGGTATTTTTGCAGGATGTAACCGGGTTTATGGTTGGAAGCAGAAGTGAGCATTCCGGAATTACGAAGGATGGAGCCAAAATGGTGAATGCAGTTGCAAATTCTGTTGTACCTAAATTCACATTTATTGTAGGTAATTCATACGGAGCGGGCAATTATGCAATGTGCGGCAAAGCTTATGACCCACGTTTTATATTTGCGTGGCCAACGGCAAAAATTGCAGTAATGGGTGGTGAACAGGCTGCAAAAACAATGTTGCAAATACAGGTTGCAGCCATGAAAGCAAAAGGGCAAACAGTTTCGCCTGAGGAAGAAACTGAAATATTAAATAGGATAACTGAAAATTATACGAGGCAGACTAAGCCAGAATATGCTGCGGCAAGGTTGTGGGTGGATGCAATAATAGATCCTGCAGAAACGCGAAAACTCATATCCGAAGGAATTAAGGCAGCTAATCATAACCCTGTGATACCGGAATTTAAAACAGGCGTTTTTCAAGTATAATGGAAGTTAAAATATTTACCGATGGTTCCTCAAGGGGGAACCCCGGTCCCGGCGGATTTGGCGTTTTGCTGCTTGCAGGAAAGTATAAAAAGGAAATTTCCAAAGGCTTCAGGTTTACCACAAACAACCGGATGGAACTTATGGCTGTTATAGCAGGATTGCAAGTTCTAAAAAGAACAGACCTTCCGATTTATATATATTCTGACAGCAGATATGTAGTTAATACTATTGAAAAGGGCTGGTTGAAAAACTGGCTGAAAACCGGATTTAAAGGAAAAAAAAACTCAGACTTATGGAAGGTATATCATGAACTTGCAAAGCCCTTTAATATTAAAATGATTTGGGTAAAAGGCCATGCTGATAATCCATATAATAATCACTGTGATATGCTTGCAACAAAAGCCGCTGATGGAACCAATCTTGAAATTGATGAAGGCTATGAATTAGAAAACGGAAGAAATTGAGTTGTTCCAGAAATTACTTTTAGTGTAACATTTGCACTTAACTGCAAAAAATACAGATTTTGCGAAAGTTTACTTTCAGGATTCTTTAAAAATGAATAATCGTTCTGTGAATAATACTACTTTAAAAAACTGCCTTTTGCTTCTGTAACCGAAAAAGCATTTTTTGTAAAATAGGCGAAGCTTCCAAAAAGTAATGAACTGTAAAAAAGGTCTGCAAGGAGATTAATTTTTAAAAATGGTAAGCCTGCAGCAAGGCATGCAGTAAACCCTTCAAAAGTGTTTGCATACATTCCATTATATAGAAGCCAAACACTACTGTTGCTTAGAAAGAAAAATATTATTGATGAAGCGACAGAAAATGTTGTAACAGATACAACAGATATTTTTTTAAGAAAACTGCCAAAGAATGTAATTCCAATTAAAATTGCATAACCTACTAATTGCCCCCAGCCCCAAAAACCTTCTGCAATGTTGAAAACTTCAAAAATGACGTCAGATAAAAACATAGCAAGCAACGGAAGTAAAAACGCAATTTTCTTATCTTTTACAACAGCACCACTGAATAAGGCAATTGCTATTACAGGACTAAAATTAAAAGGATAAAGAATAACCCTTATTATCACTGCTAAAAACATAAGGCCTGCTACAAGAACCAATTGCCTGGTATTTATACTTTTCATACTAACTATTTGCAGCAAAATTAAGAAAATGATGTTAATTGAAAAACGAAAATAATGGCTCAGCATAACGAAACCGGAAAAATAGGCGAATTGATTGCCGTGGCACATCTACAAAAATTAAACATGATTATTATTGAAGTCAACTGGCGCTATAAAAATTTCGAAATAGATATTATTGCTGCAAAAAAAAATTATTTACATTTTGTTGAAGTAAAAACAAGAAGGTGTGAAACTTATGGGCATCCGGAAGAAAAAGTAACAACAAAAAAAATAAATTCATTAATGAAGGCTGCTGATGAATATTTAGAAAAAAATAATTTATTTAAAAGAATTCA
This sequence comes from Bacteroidota bacterium, assembly GCA_018268175.1. Taxonomy (GTDB): domain Bacteria; phylum Bacteroidota; class Bacteroidia; order Chitinophagales; family Chitinophagaceae; genus Ferruginibacter. Next base: position 3,259 of record JAFDXB010000058.1, read on the forward strand.
ATTTGATATTATTTCGGTACTTATAAAAAACAATGAACCTGAAATTTTTTATATTGAAGATGTTTATCAATTTTGAATAATGTGGGAACCATTAAAAAAAGGATTTAAAGCATGGTTGCAGTTAGAAAAATCTCTCAGTGAAAATTCTGTGCAGTCATATCAGCATGATATTAATAAACTCACACAATTTTTAGAACTAATTGAACTCAACATTTCACCTGCTGAAATAACATTAAAGCACCTGCAAGATTTTATTAAGTGGATCAACGAACTTGGAATGACGACTACCTCTCAGGCAAGAATTATTTCAGGTATAAAATCTTTTTTTACTTTCTGTAATTCAGAAGGTGTTTGTCCGAACAATCCCTCCTATTTGCTTGAAGCGCCAAAAAACAGCCGCATATTACCAGCTGTTTTATCTTTTGAAGAAATAGAAAAAATAATTGCTGCCATTGACTTAAGTCAGCCGCAAGGCACACGTAACAAGGCTATCATTGAAATTATGTATAGCTGTGGGTTAAGGGTTTCTGAAGTTGTGAATTTAAAACTAAGTGGGTTATATACAAACATCGGCTTTATAAAAGTAACAGGAAAAGGCGACAAGGAACGATTAATCCCTATCGGCGATGAAGCCGTAAAGCAATTAAATTTTTATCTGGAAACCATCCGGAACCATCAAAAAATTGCAAAAGGAAATGAGGATATTGTCTTTTTAAACCGCAATGGAGGAAAGCTTTCGCGGGTAATGATATTTATGATAATAAAAGACCTCGCAAATTTTGCTGGTGTTGAAAAAAACATATCACCACATACATTCCGACATTCATTTGCAACACATTTAGTGGAAGGTGGAGCAGATTTACGTGCTGTACAGGAAATGCTTGGCCACGAAAGTATTATTACAACTGAAATTTACACTCATTTAGACAGGGAATATTTAAGAACAACTTTAAGTTCCTTTCATCCGGCTTATAGGCGGTATCATAAAAATTAATTAGACATCCTGTTTCTGTAATTTTTAAAAAAGCTGTACCACCTAAGTTTTAAAACCCCAAGAATTCCTTCCTTAACAATACCCTTATTCATTTTGCTGGAGCCTGCAGTACGGTCGCGGAAGGTAATAGGCACTTCTACAATTTTAAATTTAAGTTTCCAGGCAGCAAATTTCATTTCAATTTGGAATGCATAACCAACAAAAGATATATTGTTAAGATTTATTGTTTCAAGAACGTTTCTTTTATAGCAAACAAATCCTGCCGTTGGATCACTTACAGGCATCCACGTAATAAGTTGAGTATAAAATGAAGCGCCACGGGAAAGAGCAATCCTGTTTGCCGGCCAGTTTTCAACAGCGCCGCCCTTTACATACCTGGAACCAACAGCTACATCAGCACCATTCTTGCAAGCGGCATATAATCTCTGCAAGTCTTTAGGATCGTGCGAAAAATCTGCATCCATTTCAAAAATAAAATCGTAATTATTTTTAATTGCCCATCTAAAACCCAATATGTATGCGGTTCCCAGCCCAAGTTTGCCTGAACGTTCTTCAATAAAAATTTCTGTGGGATGTTTTAAAATTATTTCCTTTACAATATCTGCGGTACCATCAGGTGAGCCGTCATCAATTATAAGTATATGAAAATTATCATTCAAATTAATGATTGCAGCGATAATAGCAGCGATGTTTTCCCGCTCGTTATATGTAGGTATAATAACTAATTTTTCCACGAAGCTGTAAACGGGCTTATTAATTTTTAAGCAGAGTTCTGTTCATTATTTCAGTCAGCTTTTTCTTAGTATGTAAAGGGAATTCGCCTTTCATCATCCAGTCGTAATACTGAGGTTCAGATTTTAAAACATCGGCAACTACCTTTCCTTTGTATTTTCCGAAATTAAAAATTTCTTCATCTTTTTCATTAAATGAAAACCTGCGTGCATAATCAACTATTTTTTCTTCGCCTACGGCGGAAAGGATACTCTCTACACAATCGCCTAAATTTCCATATCTCTGAAGCTGCGATTCTAAAACACTAATTGTTGCGTTAATATCTGCCTCTGCACTGTGAGCATTTTCAAGTTCTTTACCACAATAAAATTTGTAGGCAGCGGTAAGAGTACGAGGCTCCATGCAATAAAAAATATGCTGAACATCAATAAGTTTTTTATGAGTAAGGTCAATATCAAGACCGGCTCTTAAAAATTCTTCCATCAATAAAGGAACATCAAACCTGTTGCTGTTATATCCGCCAAGGTCGCAATTATCAATAAACTGTTTAATTTCATTTGCAACCATTTTAAATGTAGGGGCATCTTTTACCATTTCATTTGTAATGCCGTGAATATCAGCATTTGAGATTGGCATTTCAGGATTAACAATTTTACGTTTCGAAACTCTGGAGCCATCCGGCATAAGCTTAACAATTGCAATTTCAATAATCCGGTCGGTGGAAATATTTACACCTGTAGTTTCAAGATCGAAAAAAGCAATCGGCCGGGAAAGATTAAGCATAGAATTTAATTTTTGGTCAAAGTTAAGATACGAAGTAATTTGTTTTAACAATTAAGTTTATCAATATTAATATATTTGCACTTAAATTTATATCTATGAAAAAACTGATAGTTTCACTATTCCTTGGAATACTTATCATCTCCGCATTTACAGCATGTACATCATCAAGAAAAACGGGTTGTCCTGCTGTTAGACAATAATTATGAACTGGAACCACATCACTGATGAAAATGATATTTCGCAGATTATTAAAAAATCATTTCAAAATCCTCAGGTAATTTTTAAACATTCAACACGCTGCTCAATAAGTTCTATGGCTAAAAGCAGGCTTGAACGTTCATTTCCTCCTGATAATACAGATTTCAATTTTCTTGATCTTATCAAATTAAGAAATATTTCAAATTTTATTGCTGAAGAATTTAATGTACAGCATGAATCTCCGCAGGTTTTGCTGATAGTAAACGGTAAATGCAAATATCACGAAAGCCACAACGGCATTGATATGGAGGAAATAGAAAAAAACATTTCCTGATTATTTCCAGCCGCCGCCAAGTGCTTTATAAAGATTTACAATTGCAGTAAGTGATTGAAGACGGTCATTTATTCTTCCTAATTCCGCCTGCAATAAGCTTTGCCTTGCAGTAATTATTTCTGTATATGTAGCAAATCCGTTTTCAAGTAATTCGCCGGTATAGTCAACAGCTTTTTGCAACGCATCAATTTGCTTGTTTCTTATTTCAGATTTATCTTTTGAAGTTTGATACAACGACATTGCATTAGAAACTTCACTTCCTGCTGTAAGCAGAATGTTGTGGAAGTTTATTAAAGCATCTTGTTGCTGAGCTTCAGAAACTTTTAATCTTGTTTTGTTTAACTTATTATTAAAAACAGGTTGGGCCAAACCCGCTCCAATAGAGGCTGTGAAGGCAGCAGGGTTAAATAAGTTTTCTATTTTTAAAGAATTCATCCCGGCCGAGCCGGAAATATTTAAGGATGGATAAAAATAAGTTTTAGCAACATTTGTCATTTCAAAATAATAACGAAGATTGTATTCAGCCTGCTGCACATCCGGCCTGTTAGAAAGTAATAACACAGGTGTTCCCGTTTTAATTTCTGTTGGTTCCTGTTGTAAATATATTGAAGATCTCAATATTTCGGACGGAGGGCGGCCGATTAAAATACTAAGAGCATTTTCTGTTTCAGCAATTTTTTGTTTAAGGTCAGGTATTGTAACTTCCGCGGCATAGCGCTGGGCCTCACTTTGCACCACAGCAGCTTCTGTAACACGTGCAGCTTCTTTTAATGCCTTAAGAGTGGTTACGGTTGTATCCCAATTATAAACTGTTTGCTGAGTAATTTTTAATTGTTCATCAAGGGCTAGTAAATTGTAATAAAACAAAGCAATGCTAGATACCACCGATGTTTGAACAGCCCGCATACCTGCCTGCGATTGAAGTAAATTTGCGAACTGAGCTTTGCGGCTGCTTTTTAGTTTGCCCCAGATATCTAATTCCCAAACTGAATTTACACCCAATTGAAATTGAGTTGCACTTCTTATGCCCGGTGCCTGATAGTCTGATAAATGTGCAAAAGTAGTTCCTGCATTTGCATTTAAAGATGGCAAAAAAGCAGCACCGCTTTGCTCATAATAAGCTTGCGCCTGATTGATTCTGGTATAAGCCTGAAGAATTTGAGGGTTATTCGCAATGCCTTCGTTTATAAGTTTTTTTAGTTCAGGGTCGGTAAAAATTTGTGTCCAGGAAAGAGTACCGAGCGAGGTAGTGTCATTATCGGTGTTATCTCTATATAATTTTTCCTGAACAGAAGTTTGTGGCGTATAATTTTTTGTAACGCTGCAACTTGAAACTGAAACTGCAAAAATTAATATTATTGAAAAATATTTCATTATTCTATTGTGTTATTGACAGGTTCTACCTCAACATATTTTTTACGAGAGATTTTTTCCTGTAATGTTTGAAAAACTATAAAAAATGTTGGGATAACAAATATTCCCAGTAATGTTCCAATCAACATTCCGCCAACGGCGCCGGTTCCGATTGATCTATTTCCCTGTGCGCCGGCTCCCGTTGAAAACATAAGAGGAAGAATGCCGAATATAAATGCAAATGATGTCATCAAAATCGGCCGCAGCCTGGCTTCAGCGCCCTCTATAGCAGATTTCACAATTCCCATCCCCTGCTTTCTGCGGTCTAACGCAAATTCAACTATTAATATAGCATTCTTGGCAAGCAAGCCAACAAGCATTATTAAAGTTATTTGCAAATAGATATTATTTGTTACACCAAAAATATTAGCGAAAATAAAAGCTCCGGCAAGGCCGATTGGTAACGAAAGTAAAATTGAAAAAGGAAGAAGGTAACTTTCGTATTGAGCACTTAAAAGGAAGAAAATAAATACAATAATAAGCATGAAAATAAATCCAGTTTGGCCACTCGATGAAAGTTCCTCTCTTGTAAGGCCGCTGAATTCAAAGCCGTAACCAACGGGAAGTGTTTGTGCTGCTACTTCTTCAATTGCTTTAATTGCATCTCCGGAACTATAACCTTCTTTAGGCGCACCTGTTATTCCAATTGAGGTAAATAAATTAAATCTTGAAATAGATTGAGGGCCATAAACTTTTTGCAAAGTAATAAATGAATTTATTGGCGCCATCTCCCCTGCTTTATTGCGCACAAATATTTTGTCGAGGCTTTCAGGGCTTTCCCTAAATTCAGGCGCTGCCTGAAACAGAACGCGGTACTGTTTGCCAAACTGGTTAAAATTTGAAGCATATACACCACCAAAGTAACCCTGAAGTGTACTCAGGATATCATTAACTCCAATACCTGCTTCCTTAGATTTTGCAACATTTATATCAATTAGATATTGTGGAAAATTAGGATTGAAGGAAGTTGCCGCATATTGTATTTCGGGGCGCTGATTTAGGGCAGAAAGGAAATCGGAACTTACCTTAAAGAAAGAAGAAATATCCTTTCCTGTTTTATCCTGCAATTGCATTGAAAAGCCACCCGACATACCGAAACCCTGCAATGTGGGAGGAGCAAAGAAAATAATTTTTGCATCTTTTATTCCTGCTGTTCTGGCGAAGAGTTGCCCGATGATAGCTTTAACACTTTGAGATGATTTTTTACGGTCTGCCCAAGGTTTAAGTTTAATAATCACCATACCATAATTACTTCCGGAACCGCTAATCATTCCGAATCCTGTGATCTTCAAAACGTGTTCAACTTCCGGTATTGTAGAAACAATTTTTTTAACTTCTTCGGCAACAACTTCCGTTCTTTCGAGAGATGCAGCGGGAGGTAATGCAATATCAGACATTATAGTTCCCATATCTTCATCCGGCACAAACGAAGTTTTTGTTGTTTGAAGAAAGAAATAAAATGCTCCTGCAAAAACTAAAATTATTGCAAAGGCAATCCATTTTGTATGGGAAAGGAATGTTACCGCCTTTTCATAACGGGCTTTTGTTTTATTAAAACCATTATTAAATTTTTTATAAAATCCTTCAAGGAATTTTTTATGCTTTTTACCGCCTTCATCATGAGGCTTTAAAAATAAAGCAGATAAAGCAGGGCTTAAAGTAAGAGCATTAACTGCAGATAGAATTATGGCAATTGCAAGAGTAAGTCCAAATTGTTTATAGAAAACTCCGGCAGAACCTCCGATAAAAGAAACCGGAATAAAAACTGCCGCCATTACCAATGTAATTGAAATAATAGCACCTGAAATTTCAGACATCGCATCTTTACTGGCTTTCAGCGATGATTTGTATCCCTGATCAAGTTTTGCATGAACTGCTTCTACAACAACAATTGCATCATCAACCACAATTCCAATTGCAAGTAATAAAGCAAATAAGGTTAAAAGATTTATTGTAAAACCAAATGCATTAAGAAAGAAGAATGTTCCAATAATCGCCACAGGCACAGATATAGCAGGAATTAAAGTTGACCTGAAATCTTGCAGGAAAATAAAAACAACAATAAAAACAAGTATAAAAGCTTCAATCAAAGTATGTATTACTTTTTCAATTGAGGCACTTAAAAAATCGTTTACATTAATAAGGTTTGTGGTGTGGACACCTTTTGGAAAAGATTTTTCGGCATCTTTTAATACCTGTAATGATCCACGTATAACTTCCTGAGCATTGGAACCGGCCGTTTGGCTGATGGCAATACCAATGGAAGGTTTGCCATCGGTTGTTGATGTGCTTCCATAATTCAAAGAACCCAATTCTACTTTGGCAACATCTTTCAGCCTTAAAATATTTCCGCCCGGCAAGGATTTAATAATTATGTTTTCAAACTCTGTTGAATTTTGAAGGCGGCCTTTATATTTAATAACATATTGAAAAGACTGGTCTGTGTCTTCACCAAATTGTCCCGGAGCCGCTTCAACATTTTGTTCGGCAAGTGCGGCAGAAATATCGGCGGGCACCAAGCCGTAATTAGCCATAACAGAAGGATTAAGCCAAATACGCATTGAGTAAAGTTTATTACCGAAGGCGGAGGCATCACCAACACCATTCACCCTTTTAATAACAGGGAGAATATTTATGTCGGCATAATTCTGTAAAAAAGTTTGATCGAATTCGGGGTTATCGCTATAAACAGAAAAAATTACAAGGTTACTGCTTTGAGTTTTTCTGGTAATTACACCGGTACGGACAACTTCGGCGGGTAACAGAGGAGTAGCAAGGGCCACACGGTTTTGTACGTTCACGGCAGCAAGATCAGGATCCACTCCAAGTTCAAAGGTTATTGTAATTCTGGCGCTTCCATCATTACCGGCAGAAGAACTCATGTAAGTCATACCTTCCACTCCGTTAATTTGTTCTTCGAGGGGAACGACAACACTGTTTAAAACCACATCGGCATTTGCACCCTGATAGTTTGCAGAAACAACAATTGTTGGAGGAGCGATTTCAGGATATTGCGCTACAGGCAAAGCTTTTAGGCCAAGCAATCCTAATAAAACTATGAAGACTGAAATTACGGTTGATAAAACCGGGCGTTCTATAAAACGGTTGAACATAATTAATTTTTTTCTGAAAGGATTTGGTAAATACTGTCGGCATTTGCAGGCTGAGGGTTAATTTTCAGTCCTTCCCGCAAATTTGCGATGCCGCTAATAACCACCTTATCCCCTGCTTTAAGGCCATCCTTTACAACGTAAGATTTTCCATTGGAGTTCGGCAGAATACTTATTGCAACACTATTTACTGTTGATGAATCAGACACCGTGTAAACAAATGTTTTTCCCTGAATTTCATAAGTAGCGCTTTGCGGAACGAGGATTGCAGAATCAATGGTAAGAGGTATTCTAACGGTTCCGCTGCTACCGCTTCTAACAACTTTGTTGGGATTAGGAAAATCGGCACGGTATGTAGCTGCACCGGTTTGGCTGTTTATCATACCACTGGTAGTTTCTATCCTTCCTTTTTGCGGAAAAATATTTCCATTGCTTAAAATTAATTCTACCGCAGGTAGAGATGAAAGACTGCTTGATTTATCATTTCCAAATTCTTGTAAAAAATTAAATGATTCTTTTTCATTTACTGAGAAGTATGCATAAATATTTCCTATGTTTGAAACTGTTGTAAGAGGTTGAGGAGTTGTGCTGCTCACAAGGCTACCAACCTTGTAGGGAATAGTGCCAACAACACCATCTACGGGGCTTGTTACGGAAGTATAGCCAATATTTGTACGAGCATTTGCGAGTGTTGCTTTTGCTTGTGCAAGTGCGGCTTGCTTCGCCTGAAGTGTATATTCGGCAGATTCAAGTTCAAACTTGCTGATAATATTTTTTTCAACCAGTGGTTTTACTTTTTGAACATTCATTTGAGCGGCCGCCACATCTGCTTCCGCAATTTTTATATTTGCTTCCGCTGTTCTAACACCTTGCTCGTACTGAGGGGCGTTTATTGTAAAAAGCAGTTTGCCTTTTTTTACAAATTCACCTTCATCCACGAATATTTTTTGAATAAATCCATCCACTTTGGGCCTAATTTCAATATCCTGGCTGCCTTCAATTGTGGCAGGAAAATCTACATTTAATGTTGTATTCTGAGGTGATATATTTAAAACAGTGAAACTTTGAATTTGATTGACTTGCTGATTATTTGTGTTTTTTTTATTAGAACAGCCCAACATAAAAAGCGCTGCCGCAAAAACTATTTTGTTCATTAAATTTATTTTAACTGATGTCATTGATTATCAAATTTTGTTCCCGAAAATGAGTGCAAATGTCTTAAAAGACGATGTATGAACGACTTATAATTTATTTAAGCGGCAACAGTATTACATGAAAACAAAAAAACCTGCATAAAGCAGGTTAGTGGAGCTGCAGGGAATCGAACCCTGGTCCAAACATATTCGCCGTAAGCTTTCTACATGTTTATTTCTGAATTAATTGTAGGGAACAAACCGGAACAGAACAAACCAATTTATTCCTTAGATGGATATTCTTAGCTTCAGATCACATCATTTCTGAAGAGCAGCCCAATTTATTTTTGAGTCGGCGGAGGGAAAGGCATCAGGCAAGCCTCTCCGGTCGGCCCTAATGACTACTTAATCACTGATTAGGCAGCCATGGCATACTGAGTATTGCCATTTAAAAGTTTCGTATTCATATTCAAGTGCTAATTACGCAACGCACTACATGCTTACTTACAAAGAACTATGCTGTCAAAACCGGTCAGCCCCGGCAATTGGCAAAGGTAACTTTTTATATGTTGTGATTTTTATAATTTTAGATAACAGCAATTATCTTTGAAAAAAAGCAATTTGCAGGATTATTACAAAAAGAGGCTTTCATACTTTCAGGAGAAATTAAAAAAACTTAAAAGTAAAAATTCCGTTTTAGGCTGGGTCAGGCTTGGGCCATTAATGTTATTTTTCGCAGCCTTTTATTTTATGGCAAGTTTGGGATGGATTTATTTAGTTTTTACACTTGCAGCCATCATTGCTGTATTTATTAAATTACTTCATCTCGATTTAGATAACAGAAGAGAAATTGAACATATAAAATTGCTAATTGAAATAAATAGCAACGAATTACTTGCAGTGGAGGGAAATTACTCTGCATTTAATGATGGAATTAAATTTGCAGACAATACTCACCCTTATACAAATGATTTAGACATTTTCGGAAGGTCATCTGTGTATCAATATTTAAACAGAACTACCTCCCAATTCGGAGAATTGCAACTTGCAAACTCCCTTAAAAGCCCTTTGAAATTTGATGATATAAAATTTCAGCAGGATGCTGTTAAAGAGTTAGCAGACAAGAATAATTTTTTGCAAATGCTTATGGCCGCAGGAATTTCCAATCCTGTTACAGAACAATCAAAAAATAAATTACAAAATTGGATTGAAGAGCCTTCAAAGTTTATAAAAAACAAAATATGGATTTACTTAAGTTATATCCTTCCATTTATAATTTTTACAATAACAGTACTTTTTATTTTTGATTTTGTACCCAATTCCGTTTTTTACGGAACGTTGTTGGTTTATGCATTTATCGCCTATCGGCTGGATAAAAAAATATCACCAATTCATAACGAACTTTCAGGAATTACAAAACAACTGGAGGTATTTGCTGAATCAAGCAAAATAATTGAAAGA
>JAFDXB010000059.1 GCA_018268175.1 Bacteroidota bacterium
AATAACAGGAATGTTAATGCAACAATGAAAACCGGTAGAGACACAACCGGATTTCAACAAAGAAATAATCTTGAAGATTCAATTACTATTTCCTTTCATTATTTAGATTCCACAACACGCCGGTTTTTAGATTCTTCAGTAACTAATTTCGATAATTATTTTCCGCTGCCGCGAACATGGCAAAACCTCGGCAACAACGGAGCTGCTGCTTATCCTATACTTTTTGAACCTATTATGAAAGCCGGTTTTGATGCAGGATTTCATGCTTATGATGTTTATAAATTTAAACTTGAAGAAACTAAGTTGTACCGTACCACCCGGCCTTTTTCGATGCTTGGATATCAACTTGCAGGCGGCAAAGAACAAATGTTGCAGGCAGCACATACTCAAAACCCAAAACCAAATTTTAATTTCGGTTTTGATTACAGATTAATCAGCGCCCCGGGTTTATTTATAAATCAAAACTCAAATCATAACAGCTACAGGATTTTCAGCACTTATACCGGAAAAAGAAAACGTTACAACGCTAATTTAATATTCTTAGGTAATAATATCCGTGCTTCTCAAAATGGTGGAATTCAAAATGACACTTTACTTAGCGATCCAAACAGGAAAGACCGATTCAGTGTTCCGGTAAACCTTGGAAACAATAACAGGTACAATACTAATCCTTTTGTAACTACTGTTAACACAGGAATTACATACCGCGATCTTAATTTATTTCTTAGGCAGAGTTACGACCTTGGCAAAAAAGATTCCATAAAAATAAACGACACTCTCACTGATTTTTTGTTTTATCCAAAACTTCGGTTACAACACACCTTCAAACTTTCAATTGAAAAATACTCTTATTTAGACAAAAATGCTGATTCTGCTGTTTACAAAGACTGGTATGATAAAGATTTAATTTCAGACACCTTAAGTTTAAAAGAAAAATACAGGATTATAAGTAATGACATTTCATTTTTAAGTTTTCCTGACACAAAAAATCAGTCGCAGTTTTTTTTAGCAGGCGCTGAAATACAAAATATCAATGCTTCAAATTCTGTTTTATATAATGTAAAAGCACATGCTGAATACAGAAATAAAACAAGAAATAAATTGTGGGATATTTTAATTGCAGGGGAAATTTATACAGTAGGTTATAATAAAGGCAATTATTCTGCGCAGGCTTTTCTGAGCAGGTATTTGAATAAAAAATTAGGCAATGTTTCGGTATTATTCAAGAATGTGAACAGAACACCTTCATATATTTTCAACAACAACTCAAAATTTAATTTAAGCGGAGAAAATTTTTCTGCTAATGAAAATATAATTCTGCTTTCAGCAAAAAGTGAAAATTCCTTTGCCACAATATCTTTTGAAAATTATTTACTTAATAACTATACATATTTTTATGATTATTACCATGCGAGGCAATTTTCATCACCGATAAATATTCTTAGAGTTTCAGCATCAAAAAAAATAAACATTTCGAAACACATAAAGTGGTACACTGAAAATTCATTTCAGCAATCAACAAAAAATTCCCCGGTGCATCTTCCTTTGATGTATTCATTTAACCGCTTTGCATTTGAAGGTAGCTTTTTTAAAAATCTTTCAATAAGTACAGGCTTTGAATTGAGATATATTTCACCTTATAAGGCAAATAATTATTCACCGGTTACAGGTTCATTTTTTAGCCAGGATACAATTAAAATAAATAACAGGCCTGATATTAATTTCTATCTTCATTTCAGAATACGATCTTTTACAGGTTATATCAGGCTTGAAAATTTAAATACGGTTAGCACCGAAAACGGTTTTGGTTTTACGCATAATAATTTTGCAGCCCCTCACTACCCTACACCGGGATTACTTATCAGGTTTGGAATAAGATGGTGGTTTGTTAATTAGATTAATCTAAATGTATCCTCTTTGATTAAAAAAATTTCCCGATAAGAACGAAGTACATATTGAAGTTAAATGCAACAGTTCCGCTGTAAGTAAAAATTATTCTTTTTTAATACGGCCTAAACCATAAATTAGATTTCGTAAATTTTTTTCATCAAAAAATTTCTTGCAAATATTTGATGCTTCATTTAATATTATAGCTTCATCATCAAAGGTGGAAATTGTAAATGATTCAATTGCAATTTCTTTTGCTGTATTTTCAACAGTCTCTTTTAGCAAGCCTTTATCTTTTAATTTTCCTAATTCTGCAATAATCCAGCTAAGAGCAAGAAAACGGTCACGTTCAAAAATTATAAAATGTTTGTTGTTAGCAGCATCAGGCATTTTGTTGAATGGCGATAATACAATTTCCTGTGTTTGATATTTAAGAAGTTGAGGCAAAGAATAATTGCTGTTTGTAAGTTGCACTGCTCCATTTAAAGCATGAGGATAAATACTTAACCACCGAAGTTTTCGACGCAACTCATGTACCTGCGATTCAAGTTCGGTGAAATCAAAATGAAGTTTATGGAAATCAATAATCTTCATAATTTCAAAATCAAAATATTCTTTAATCCTTCTTATCTCCTTTTTTGGTTTAAAATATTTCCGAGCATGAATTTTCATTCTGATTTTTTCAATTCTTTTGCCATTGAACCAGTTTTTTTCTTCCAGATTGGAATTTAATTCTGATGCTGCAATTAAAGCCTTAGAATGAAGTTTTGTAAGAATAGCTTCATTTTCACCAATATTTCTTAAAGCCTTTTCAGATCCTAAAAAATCATCAATTTTCCCAAGCTGATCTTCAAAAATTTTAACTCTTTCCATCAGCTTTTCAAAATAATTTGAATCATATACTGCAGCGTAAATCCTACATAAAGCTTCTATTCTAAATAAAATATTTCGTGCATCTACTTTCAATAAATGCAGTGCAGGATTCTCCTCCTTTACGGCACTTGATAACATTTCAGAGAGTTTGTCAAGGTATGAATCAAATCTGTTTATCGCTGTCATAATTTTATTTTTCAAAATAAGCTATACTTCCTCCTACCCAGGTTTTATTTTTATTGTATCGTGTGCCAATCATTTTACCCTTGCTTAGCCGTGCAAGATTATGAACAGCAACAGGTCTTTTTTGGGATTCATCCCAGAAAAAAAATAAACGAATTTCTACTTTAGCATTCCCATCCGGAGTTTCAACGGCATCTGCATATTCTACTTTTTTTTGAAGAATCCAATTTTCAGGATCTTTTATTTTATCTATATCTTCTTGAGTAACATCAATAACTACTCCCATACCTGCAAAAGAGAATAATGGTTTTAGTACATAATCTTCCAATGGCAAAGGCTGTGTAATTTCATTTAGAAAAAAGGTTTCAGGAACATTTGGGTGATCAATAAATGGAAGAGTGAATTTACTTATTCTATAAAACCAATTAGGGTGTGGAATCCACTTTACATCATAATCTCCCGTTAGGTCCGTAAGTTTCTCCCATCCCTCCTGTTGACGCAAATCATCGAAAATTATTCGGTTAAAAATTCTTTTTATTAAAACTTTTTCACCGTTTTTTTTATAATAAAGATGACGGCCTTCCGCAAAGACATCGGAAAGGCATACTATTTCAATACCTAACATTTTTTTTGTGCATTCAAAATCAATTCTCGTTTTTTGAAGATGAGGATATATTTCAAGTAAAATAACATTCTCGGGGCTTTCATCGCCAATGATTATGTTTTTTAATAAACGGATGTAAGATTCTTTATCAAAGCCATTCAGATAAGCAGAATAATTTCCGGGAACATCGGCATACTGCCTAACCAGTTCATCATAAAACATTTGAAAACAAAACAATGAAGGAAAGGCTTGCATCTCAATAAGCTGAGGCTCAAGATTACCATTTTCATTTCTGCAAACACCAAAATCAAAAACAAGGCATTGCGGTTTGGCATCTTCTGCAGGTACATTAAGATCATCAGGAATGCTTCTTTCGGTTAATTTTTTGAAGTCATCCCTCAAAATCACATCAACAATTGAATTGCAAACGTGAAGCATTTTGTCTGTAAATTCTTTTGGAACAAAAACCGGAGTTTCTGCGTTTCTAAAATCTAAAGCTCCGGGATATTCTTTATTGATACTTTCAATAAGA